>NZ_BAABRU010000012.1 GCF_039545135.1 Herpetosiphon gulosus
TGGGCAAGGGCTGGTATACTCGGCATACGACCTCGGTTTTGGTATCGGTTTGGTTTCAGCACCACCGAGTATACCAACCCGAGGTCGTTCTGTGAACATGCGTTGTGCGTCCCTGTCCGCCCTTAAACCTCGCGGGCGGGAGAGGGGGAGAGGGGGTGAGGGCATGCTGGCCGTTGTTAACGCGATAAACCATTACACATAGAACATAGAGCAAAGAACATAGTCAGAAATCAAAAGGCAAAAGAGCTAATATCTAATGCCGAGGTGCAGAGGGATGTGAGGGGTCAGGGGTCAGGGATCAGGGGTCAGGAAACACAATATCGAAACAGCAAGGAGCTTGGGGTTAGCAGCATAATCAAACTAATCTGTGGAATCTGTGGCTAAAAACTTAACCTTCGCGCTCTTCGCGTCATTCGTGGTTTCATTCTTCGTGTCCTTCGTGTCCTTCGTGGATCAAAACCTGACCCCTAAAAAACAGATTGACAATAAAAAGTTGGGCATGGTACAGTTTGTGATATGGTGATCACGATTGACCAGATCAATTGAATCGGCCAGGAGGAAAGAACGATGGATGATTTGATTGAGGATTTACTTGCTCATCCCAAGGTGCTTGAAACCCGCAGCCACCTGCACCATGGGATTGCTAAATACGAACATTTGATGCGAGTTACGCGCTATTCTTACCGAATTGCTCGTTTGCTCAAGGCTGATGTACGGGTTTGCGCTCGTGCTGCCTTACTGCATGATATCGATTCACGCTATGGCACGCTGGAAAATCATGGGGCGGTGGCCGCTCGCTGGGCCGAAGAACAGGGCGAAGATTTTGCTGTCTGCCAAGCGATTATTGGCCATATGTACCCCATCGGCCCTGCTCCGATGACCCGCGAAGGCTGGATTTTATCGCTGGCCGATAAAGCGGCCTCGTTGGCTGATCTAACAGCCTATGTGCGGGGCTTGGTCAATGGCCGCTCGCAACAAACCAAACGCGAACTCCAAGCCAGCGATCCCTTCTATCGCCCGCGCCGCAAGCCCAAACGCCGCGAACAACTGCGCAAAATGCTCGATCTTGATGTTTAGTTGATCACCAGCATAACCCTTGACGATGATTGTGTAACAGTTTTGTTGCACAATTTTTGTTTAATGAAGGCATTTTTGCTCTATCCTATTCCTGTGCAATTTAGCAGTAGGTAGTTCAATGTATTTTGTTCCTCAACAGAGACAAAATTTGCCAGTTAAATCAATTGTTCGATTTATATTAAAAAATACGCTAATCACTTCACTAATTACATCTATTCCTATCGGATTTTTAATGGTCTACGTAAATAAATATATTCTATCAATATTTATGTTTATTTATTGTATGTATCTGTATATTCCAGTCGGATTAGTTGTCGTAACCACGCATATAGTGTTGACAACGTTTTGTGTAAAACTGATTGGCGATACCAATAGGAAACAGTTAACCATCATTTGTGGAATTATTGGTATGCTGTTATTGATTGGTGTCTATCTCTATCGGCCATTTGTGCAACCACATATGGGGGCAGAATTAGTCGTCGTGAGTATGTATATTGGTGGATTAATTATTCCAGCAATGATTCAAATCGGCTCGGTTATCTGGCATATATGGCATGATCCTGACCCATGGGATCTATTGGGAGTATTGCATCAACCAACTGTTTAAGATAGCTTGATGCCTGTTTGAACAGAACTTAATATTTTTGACCGAATCTCGTGAGCGGCGTATTATAGCACTATATGCTTGGATCAAACATCCAGCATATCAGTGTTTTAGGAGGATAGAGTTTATGCGTTTGCTACGTGCGTTCGCGTTGTTGCTATTGGTGGCAGTTTTGGCTCCGCTCGGCTTACAGAGTGGGGTTGTAAGTGCCCAAAATGAGCAACGCACGGTCACTATTTTGGAAACCAGCGATATCCACGGTAATTTAATGGCCTGGGATTACTACACCAACAAGCCTGCCGAATGGGGCATGACCAAGGTCGCAACCCTCATCAAACAAGAACGGGCGATCGATCCCAATCTCTTGTTGGTCGATAATGGCGATACGATTCAAGGCACGCCTTTGACCTACTACTACAATGTGATCGACCAAAATGCCGCGCATCCTATGGCTGCGGTGTTTAATGCGCTCAAATATGATGTTTCATCGTTGGGTAACCACGAATTCAACTATGGGATGGATGTGCTGAATCGCTATATCAGCCAAGCTCAATACCCAGTAATGAGCGCCAACGTGCGCAAAAGCGATGGGAGCGAAGCCTTCAAGCCCTACATGATTAAGGATGTAAACGGCGTGAAAGTGGGCTTTTTGGCCTTGACCACGCCAACCGTGCCAACTTGGGAAAAACCCGCGAATATTGCAGGCCTACAATTCGCCGATCCGGTAGAAGTTGCTAAGCAATATGTGCCGCAAATTCGTGCTGAAGGTGCGCATATCGTGGTGCTGCTGCAACACACGGGCTGGGAAAAACAGCCTGCCGAAGCGACCAAACCCGAAGCATGGCTAACTGACCCCAGCACTTGGCGCGATACTGGCTCGTTGCCAGGTGAAAACGTTTCAATTAAACTCGCCCAAGAAGTGCCTGGTGTTGACGTGATTTTGACTGGTCACTCACACTTGAGCGTGCCCAAGGCAGTGATCAACAATGTGCTGTTGATTGAGCCATCGTATTGGGGCCGCGCTTTGGGCAAAGTGACGATTACCGTCGAGAAAAATGGCGATAGTTGGAATGTGATCAACAAAGATTCAATCAATATTTCAGTGACCAATGTTGCCGAAGATCAAGAGATCAAAGCCTTGGTACAACCGTATCACGACCAGACCTTGAGCTATATCAGCCAACCAGTTGGTACTGCTAGTGCCGAATTTGCTGGCGGCCCCAAGGCGCGTTATCGTGATAGCGCTTTGGCCGATTTGATCAACAATGTTCAAAAGCAAGCCGCTGCTGATGCAGGCTACCCCGTTGATCTCTCGTTGGCGGCAATTTTTACCGATGGCGGGATGATTCCAGCGGGCCAAATTACCCTACGCGATGCCTACAGCATTTATATTTACGATAACACGCTGTATGTGATGGAAATTAATGGTGATATTTTGCGCCGCGCGTTGGAGCGTAACGCCGAATATTTCCGCCAGCTTGACCCCAATGCCTTGCCCAGCGATCCCAAGGCGGTAGTCAATGATAATGCCCGCGATTACAACTGGGATTTATACACCGACATCGAATATACTTACGATTTGACCAAGCCAGCTGGCCAGCGTGTGACCAAATTGCAACTGAATGGGGTTGATATTACGCCTGAGCAAACTTTGCGCATTGCAATCAACAACTATCGAGCTGGTGGTGGCGGGGGTTTTGCGATGTTCCGCGAAGGCAAAATTATCTATCAATCGACCAGTGAAATTCGCGATTTGATCGCTGAATCAGTCAAAAATGCTGGCACAATTGATCCAGCAGTGGTGAATAAAGTTAATTTTACCCTTGTACCCGATTTGTATGCTCACTATTTTGGCAATGCCAGCCAACCGACTGCTACGCCAGTGCCAGCAGTTCCAACTGCTACTCCAGCGCCAGGTGTGCCAATCACCTTGCCTGATACCAGTGGCAACCAACCAACCTATGCTTGGGTTTGGGCGCTAGTGGCAATGGCCTTGTTGGCCTTGGGCCTCGTTGTACGTCGCAATTAAAGTCAAAGGGCAGAAGGCGAAATTCAAAAGAAGGAGCAGGTTTTAACGCAGAGTCGCAGAGATGATAGGGGTCAGGGGCTAGGTATCAGGAGGGGCTAGGTATCAGGGGACAGACTATAGGGGCAATCGTTTAGGATTGTGGGTTCTGACTCCTGAACCCTGGCCGCTGTTCCCTCGCCTTTCGTGCTCTTCGTGTACTTCGTGGATCAAACAACTGGCCCCTAGCCCCTGATCACTGACCCCTCGTATGCATTGCCTTCGCATACGATCATCGGCTATAATCAGCGCTACACTACACATTGCCGCACTTCACTATTTTTACTACATAAATTCAAGCGCGATTAATCAACCTCCGGTTCGCTGGGCTTGCAATGAGGATTCAGGTATGAAAGAAGTAGTCTGTATCACGCTCGGACGTTCGCGGCGTGACTTTAGCTTTACAACAACGCTGTTGGGCGAAGAGCTACGGGTGCGTCGCATTGGAGCCGATGGCGATGTCGAACGGGTCAAGCAACTGATTCGTGAGCACGATGGCAAGGTTGATGCAATTGCGCTTGGTGGCGTAATTGCTCATTTTCGCGTTGGCAAATCCAGCTATCAACATAACCAAGCCTATACGATTGTTAATCAAGCACGGGTTACGCCAACCGCCGATGGGGTACTGCTTAAATCGACCCTCGAACGTTGGACGGTCGCTCAGGCGGTGTCGCGTGAGCCAGGCCGCTTCAACTATCGCCGTGTTTTGGTCTTTTCAGGGATTGAACGCTATTCTTTGGCCGAATCACTGAGCGGCTACAATGTTGATTTGCGTTTTGCTGATCCCAAGGTGCATTATGGTTTGCCCTTCACACTGAGTTCGCTCAGCCAACTGGAGCGCTACGCCAAATTTGCCATGCCCGATTTGGCCAAAAAGCCTTATCGGCGAATTCACCCGATTGGCAAGGGCGCGACCCACGATAGCCGCCTTGAAAAAGATTGCGCTTGGGCTGATGTGTTGGCTGGCGATTTTGCCTTTATTCGGCGCTATGCCCCGCAAGATCTGCGAGGACGCACAATTTTGACTGACGATCCTTCGCCTGCTGAAATTGAAGATTTGCGCCAGCGTGGAGCACATACCTTAATTACCCTCACGCCCAAAATTAGCGAAGAACACCCATTTGTTTCGGCAGATGTGCTCGAGGCCATGATTTTGGCCGTCACAGGCAAGCGAACGCTTGATGAAGCAACGGTCTTGCAAATTACCGCTGATGCCAATTGGGAGCCGCACATCCAGCGTTTGACCAACGACGAAGAATTAGAAAAATTTGCCTTTGTGATTCACCCGCTCTCAACCAAATTTATTTATAAAGATCCCCGCTTCAAAGTCTTCAAATTTGTGCCCCAACGTTGGGTCGAACGCGCTATGGCCCACTTGCCACCACTCTATCTCTCACGCATGAAGGGCATCAAATCAACTGGTACAGGCAAGGAGATCGAAGGCATTTTGCTGACTTTGGGCGCTACACCCCGCGAATTGATGCGCCGTCCAACCGCCTTTACCTATCGCCGCTTGATCAAAGCTGCCCGCATGGCCGAACGCATGGGCGCGAAGCTGATGGGCTTGGGGGCATTTACCTCGGTGGTTGGCGATGCTGGGATCACGGTTGCCCAAAAATCCGATATTGGCATCACCTCAGGTAACTCGTTGACCGTGGCCGCCACCCTTGAAGCCGCCAAACAAGCGGTCATTCTCATGGGCGGTCGGGTTGATCAAGGCACGGCAGTGGTGATCGGGGCAACTGGCTCGATTGGCGCAGTTTGTTCGCGTTTGTTGGCTCAAGCGATTGGCGATGTGGTGTTGATTGCGCCGCGACCTGAGCGCTTGATTGCCTTGAAAAAACAAATTGAGGCTGAAACGCCCAACGCCAAAGTAACGATTGCCACCAAAGCCGACGATTATGTTGGTAGCGCCGACTTAATTGTTACTACGACCACCGCCCTCAACACCAAAATTGTCGATATTGAGCGTTTGAAGCCAGGCGCGGTGGTCTGTGATGTGGCGCGACCGCCTGATATCAAAGAAGATGAAGCCGCTAAACGCCCCGATGTGTTGGTGATCGAATCGGGCGAAATTACCTTACCCGGCGAGGTTGATTTTGGCTTTGATATTGGTTTGCCGCCAGGCACAGCCTATGCATGTCTCTCGGAGACGGCTTTGTTGGCGCTTGATGGCAAGTTTGAAGACTACACGCTTGGCCGTAACATCGAAATGGATCGGGTCAAGGAGATGTATCGTTTATTCAAAAAGCATGGCCTGAAATTAGCAGGCCTGCGCACCTTCGACCAATATGTCACCCCCGAAATGGTCGCCGAAAAGCGCCGCCTAGCCGATCAGCGTCGCCATGAGCTTGGCTTGCCAGTGACCACCGAAGCCGAAACCCTCGCCAGCGAAATGCCGCTGGAAGTTGGCGGCTCCAACTAAATCAATCCAACGGCGTGAGCTTCGTGCTTGCGCCGTTGCTTTTGCCCCTTGCAACGCCTCATTGCTCCCAACGTATCATTCTCTCTTTCTTGAAATCGGCGATGCAAAATAATAATTTCTATGAATTGATAACGACGAAAACTAGATAAAGGACTTCGTTATGTTTAATATCAATGGAACACCGTACTATTATGACCGTAATATAAGCCGTTTACTATCTACTATACAAAGCCGTATTTCTGATTTACGAACATCAGGGAAACTTTCTAAAGAGTCACTTAAACATATATCTAATTACTTTAAAATAAAAAATATATACCATTCAAATGCTATAGAAGGTAATATGCTTGATTATGGTGAGACAAGATTAGTAGTTGAACAAGGTTTAACTATATCAGGTAAGCCATTAAAAGATAGTATTGAGGCGGTAAATCTTTCTCACGCATTAGATTTTTTTATGGATATAGCAGGTAATTCAAATGAAAAAATAAAAATATCTGATATTAAGCAAATTCATTCACTTATATTGAAGGATATAAGTGAAGAAGCTGGTATGTTTAGAGTTTCTAATGTTGAAATATCAGGATCTAATTTTACACCACCTTCTTTTCTTCAAATTCAATCTGAGATTGATAATTTTTCGAAATGGTTGGATAACATTGAATTTAATGATTATTCAATAAATCCAATTATTTTATCTGCTATAGCCCATGCTTGGTTTGTTTATATACATCCATTTATTGATGGAAATGGAAGAACTGCGAGAATTATAATGAATTTAATATTAATTAAATTTGGGTATCCTATTGCGATTATTACTAAAGATGATAGAATCAGATATTATGATGCTTTAGAAAATACACAATCTAGTGATTTAACCGCATTTATATCTTTGATAACTGATTCAGTTGATGAGAGCCTAGAAGAATATTATAAAGCAGCCTATGATCAAAGAGAGAAAGATGAGTGGGCAAGGTTATTGATGGATAAAGTAAATAGTAGAGAGGATATGAAAATAAAAAATGAATTTGAGATATGGCGAAGTTCAATGAATTTATTGCAAGGCTATGTACGAAATCTTACAGAATCAATAAATGATGCATCTGATTCGAAATCTATAAAAATATACTTTAATCATTATGATATAATAGAACTCGAAAAATATATTCTGTTAAAACAAAAAAAGACAACTAAAAGGACATGGTTTTTTAAGATAACTATCTTATATAATGGAATTGATAGAAGATATCTATTTTTCTTTGGGTTTTCTAGTATTACACTAAGTAATCATACAGGTAATAGTGTTACTGTACATGTTGCATATGAAACTGATCCGTTTCACTATGAAAAAATAGAACATCTTAATATACCACTGCTACCTGATCTTATTGAAATAGGATATTCTACTAATGATGAAGATTTTATTTGTAGATTTAAAGACGGTACAATAAGTCATTTGAAAGTTGAATCATTTGGTAAGGATTTTATCAGAAAAGCGATTGAGCATGCTATTTCCATGTAAGAGAGATTGTTTATACGGAACGCCGCAAAACACCCCGCCCCAAGACCCATGTGGTGGGTTCCCCGCGCGGGATGAATGCGTGCTAGTTCTATCTGAGAGCAATTAAAGAGAGAAATAGGCTGTCTCGTGAATATCAATCGGCTAAAACATCCTTGCGGTGGATGGGTTTCGCGCATTCCTACTACTGAAACGCCGCCATTTTTGGGGTAGTGGACGCTGGACAGACGGTTGCCGGGTACCCGCTGGGTGATGGTTCGGCGGGAACGGTTTCCGCTCAAACCATCGCTATGGATATCGCCAACCAAAAGGAAGTCTAATCATGCGAACCGTGACCCGTTGCTTCAAGTATCGACTGTATCCTACTACTGACCAACAAAATACCTTGGTACAGTGGGCGGGTTGCCGACGCTTTGTCTGGAATTGGGCGCTGCACTGCAAGCAAACCCAGTACCAAGCAACGGGTCAACGACTGAGTTATCAACGGCTTGCGGCGATGTTGGTTGACCTGAAACGTCAACCCAAAACGGCCTTTTTGCGCGATTGCCATTCGCAACCGTTGCAACAAAGTCTGATGGATTTGGAAACGGCCTTTACTCACTTTTTCGCCAAACGCGCCAAATACCCGCGCTTCAAGTCGCGCAAAATCACCCCGCATAGCATGCGGTTCCCACAAGGGGTAGTCGTGGTTGATGAACGGACGATCAGCGTGCCAAAAATCGGGCCGATGCGAGCGGTGATTCATCGACCACTGCTGGGGATAGCGAAGGGTGCAACGATTAAGCAAGATCCAACAGGCGCATGGTGGGTGGTGTTTGTCTGCCATATTAACCGCCCTGATGTTGAACCACCGACTAATCAGTCTGTGGGCATTGATGTCGGGCTTGAATCCTTCACCACGCTGTCAACAGGCGAGAAAACTGCTCCACCGAAGTTCTCCCGCCGCAGCCAGAAGAAACTTGCCCGCGCCCAACGCGCCTTATCACGGAAACAAAAAGGAAGTACCAACCGCCTGAAAGCTCGTAAGCGGGTTGCCAAAATTCACCAGAAAATCAACAACCAACGCATGGATTGGCTGCATAAGCATGCGTTGGGGATTGTTCAACGATTCGACATGGTGTGCATCGAAGACCTGAATATCAAAGGCCTTGCGAGAACCAAGCTGGCCAAATCGTTCAGTGATGCCTCCCTCAGTACCTTCATGCAACGATTGCAGGAAAAAGCGGAATGGCACGGACGGCGGGTTATTAAAGTTGGGCGTTTCTATGCCTCATCAAAGACCTGTCATCACTGCCAGACCAAAACCGCCTTGACGTTGGCGGTTCGTGTATGGATGTGTCACGCCTGTGGCACGACCCATGATCGGGATATCAACGCCGCGATCAACATCGTGCATGAAGGGCTACGCCTGCTTGCCGTTGGGACGACGGAAAGCCAAAACGCTGCTCGAGATGGTGTAAACCCAGCGAAAGGCTGGTAGCTGTCGTTGAAGGCAGAAGCCACGCCCCTCGTGGGCGTGGTAGTTCACGCTAGCCTGTAGCTATTGTGGCGGCGATGTTCCTGACGATTGGGAAGAATGTAAAACCTGTGGCTGGTTGCGTGATGGCTCGTTGGCCTTGCCACTTGAGCCACTCAAATGCCCGTATTGTGGCGATGATGTGCCCGATGATTGGGAAGAATGCCCAAGCTGTGGCTGGTTGCGCGATGGCTCGTTGGGAATTCCCCAGCCAGCACCGCCAGCACCAAGCGTGCGCCAATTGATCTGCCTACGTTGCCAAGCCCAGATGACATTCCTAGGGTTTAAGCAATTTCGCGAAAGCTCGACTTCACTAGATATTTTGCAAGGCCGTTTTGGCTCGTTTCGCCAGGATTTTCAAATTTTGGAGTTGCATGGCTGTGGCTATTGTGGCTATGCCGAATTAGCCTTGCCTCACATTGGTAGTTAGTCGGGATTCTGAGTTGAAGGGATTTTATGATGCAAGCTTGTACTTATTGCGGCGGTGATGTTCCCGACGATTGGGAAGAGTGTGCAACCTGTGGTTGGCTGCGTGATGGCTCGTTGGCCTTGCCGCTTGAGCCACTCAAATGCCCGTATTGTGGCGATGATGTGCCCGATGATTGGGAAGAATGCGCAAGCTGTGGCTGGTTGCGCGATGGCTCATTGGGAATTCCCCAGCCAGCACCGCCAGCACCAAGTGTGCACCAATTGGTCTGCCTGCGTTGCCAAGCTCAGATGACATTCTTGGGCTTCAAGCAATTTCGCGAAAGCTCGACTTCGCTAGATATTTTGCAAGGCCGGTTTAGCTCGTTTCGCCAGGATTTTCAAATTTTGGAATTGCATGGCTGTGGCTATTGTGGCTATGCTGAATTAGCCTTGCCCCACATAGGTAGTTAATAGCGCAACAATCGCCTACTAGCGGCGTATAACCCCATAGCGAACCACAATTTAGGAGGAACAACTATGGGGTTATTTGATGGATTAATGGGCAATGCTTCGGAAGTTGATCCGCAAGCAGCCCAACGTGATTTTGCTCAACTGCTAGCTTGGGGCGAGCAAGTGCAACGCGCCTATCAACTGATTCGCGATTTCTTTATTTTTACCGATAAACGCTTGATTTTGGTTGATAAACAGGGCATTACTGGCAGCAAAGTCGAATATCATTCGATTCCCTATCGCAGTATTACCCACTTTAGCATCGAAACTGCTGGCCATTTTGATCTCGATGCCGAGTTGAAAATTTGGATTTCGGGCAATCCTGTGCCAATTCAAAAGCAATTCAACAGCCGGATCAATATTTATCAATTGCAAGCGGTTTTGGCTGCCTTCGTTGCTCGTTAATTAATCAGCTTGCATGGTTTTCTCATGCAAGCTGATTTTATTTATTCTGCCTGAAACTCCAACACATACAAGCCATAGTTGAAATCACTAACATAGACAAATTGATCACGCACTTGCACGCCCCACAAGGCAACTTTTGGCGAATTATTCATCGGCCAAATTGCCACTGATTGAGGTTGGCTCGGATCGCTGATATCGAGCATGCGCAGGCCATCTTGATACCACGAAGCATACAAATATTGGCCTTGTACTTCAGAATTATGCACTGTTGGGTTGGAGCGCAACGTCTCATTAATTGAATTTGGCGTGTTGTAGCGCCCAACTTCAACAGGCTGGCTGGGATCGCTCAGATCAAAGAATTGAATTGCGCCGCCGCCATCAAAACAGCTTTCGAGTGTTGTTTCAGCCTCAGGTTGGCTAAGCAAGGCAGCGGCGGTTGTGCTGCTAATAGTAAACATCGGCAGATCAAAATCATCGATCAAATCAACATCATCGCCAAATTGCAGCTCCTCAAATGGCGCATTGGCATAAATCAACAATGCTGCGGCCTCACCATTTTGGGCAATTTGCAGCTTTTGCTCAATCGAACAGCCTGCCATTTCGGCCAACACAAACAACCCTTGAAAATCAGGATACTCAGCTTCAGCATCGCAGGCCTGCCCAATAGCTAAAACCTTGGCACTCAGCGGGGCATCAAGTTTGCCGCCAAGCGGCAATTCGTGGGCGTAATCTGGCTCGGCCAAAGCTGGGTGACTAATTTTCGCCTGATCGTTGCTAAAATCTTCGTTGTTCAAGGCCAGCATTTGCCCATCGTTCCAATCGACGACTGAGTGTGCATCGCCTTCGGCTAGCGCTGGATAGGGTGTTTGGCCAAGGTAGATTGGTTGTTTGGGGTCTTGAATATCCAAGATAATCACGCCGCCATCCCAATATGAGAGGTAGGCACGTTGGCTGTTGCTGCTGGCCCGCACGCTATGCAAAAAGATCCCCGGGAAATTGCCACGAGTACGATCAGCATAATCTAGGGCTTGCCAATTGGGCTTTTGATCGATGCCCCAACGGCTGAGCATGCTCGGCTGGCTAGGGTCACTAATATCGACGATCCACAATTCGCCGCGATCTTCGGGCTTGGGCGTTGTGCCAAAAGCATTGTTGGTGGGTGCGGCCAATAAAGCCAAGGCCTGACCACTGGCCGTAATCGTTACATCAAGTTCATGAACGCCAAGGTTGGTTTCAAAACGAGCCAATTCTAGCGGCGCAGTTGGATCTGTGATATCCACAATTTGAATGCCTGGCTTGGTTGCTTCGCGGCAGGGCTGAATCCCCAAAACTGCAATATCTTGCTCGCCAATCCGCACCACATCCATATCTTCAAGCGAGGCATATTTGACTGTTGGCGAATAGCCTGCCAACTCTGGGTTAGCTGGATCGCTCACATCAATTAATGTAATTTGATTTTCGGCGGGGCATGAGCCTGGCTGCGAACCGAGCAACACCAAATCGTTATACAACGTGAGATCGGCGTGGCGACCGCTGGTTGGTGGCTTGAGTTTCAATCCGCCAACGTGCTTGAAATGCGGCCCCGTGATAATCGGAGTTGCAGTGGCAGCGGGTCGCGGCGTTTTGGTTGGATTTTGATTTACGCCATCTTTATCGGAGCGGGCTTGCTCACCAGCTTTGTTGTTGACGGTTGCCGTTGCAAGAATTGCTGTAGCATTTTGGTTGGCGCAGGCAGCGATTACGATTAAGCAAATTGCCACGCTGAAATAACGCCATGAACGTTGAAAAAACATTGATTCTCCTCTCGTCACAACTGCTACGCGCTGGTTGGCAGTTGTTGGTGCATAAATTGATAGAGTGTCCGAACGAATTTAACTGGCTCCTCGAATGGTGGGCAATGGCCGCTGCGTTCAAAGTGAATCAAGGTTGATTGTGGCAAGTGCTCGTGTAAATATTCGCCAACTTTGCCTGGGTAAAGCCAGCTTTGCGAACCATAACACAACAAAATTGGCACATCCATGCTTGCCAACAAATCACGATAATCGCGGTCGGCCATATCTTCGGCTAATGGCAACAATGCTTTACGATCGTAGTTGCGGCGATAGGGCGAGGTTAGCCAGGTTGCAAAACGCAACAATGTGCGATTGGGGTGAACGACACCCATGGCAAAGCGGCGTAATACTCGTCGTTGTTGGCTCTCAAATAGTTGGCGCATGCTGGTGATATGGTCGCGCGTGTAGGCTCCAAACAAACCCATGGTCCATTCTGTGCTGGTTTGCATACATGGAGTTTGATCAACCAGTACGATGCTTTTGAGCTGGGAAACCCCAAATTGACGCGCATATTCAAAGGTTGTTAGGCCACCCATCGACCAGCCAACGATCGTTGGTTGCTCAAGTTTGAGGTGTTCGATCAATTGATGTAAATCTTTGGCTAAACGGCTGATTGTCAGTTCACCTTGGCCTGGGGTGCGTCCGTGGCCGCGCAAGTCGATTGCGATACAGCGATACCAACGGCGCAAGGCGGTGGTAATGCCAACCCAATGTGAGCCAGCGCTCGTCCAACCATGAATAAAAATGATTGCTGGTTTTTGGCCGCCAGTATCACTATAAAAAATCGGGTTTTGATCATCGGCAAGAAAGCTCGACATAGCATCCTCCATAGTTTAATGATGTTTCGCGGCCAGCAAGATCGATTTGTGACGTTATTTGACACAATCGTCAACTATACTCAGCTCAAAACCAAGCGGGTCGTGATAGAAAACGCTGGGATGAGTATTAAACGATGAACTGGAGTACAAACGATGGAACAGGAAGCTTTAGTTACCCGCACCTACCGCGCTGCAATTCGCTCTGGAGATGATTATATAACGATTGAAGAAACAATTGCACTCCCTCCAACGGCTGATGATGCAGCAATCAGTCAAGCGGTTGAAACTGGCTGGCGGATTTTTCGGGCGCAGCAGGCAGCAGTTGAGGCGCAAATTAGTGCCTTGCGCGATGCTCACCCTGCGATGACTACGCCACGCATTGCCGACCCCGATTCGCCTGCGAGCGACAAACAACGCTCCTACCTTGAGTATTTGATTAATACCTTGGCGATCAACGATGGTCAGATGCAAACAACGTTGCAAGAGCACAACGCGACCTACGAAACCCTGACCAAGGGCCAAGCTTCAGAAATTATTGATGGCTTGAAGCAGCAATTAGATCACAAGCCTGCGACCAGCCAATCCAGCGCTGCGGCTAGCGCCAGTGCCAGCAGCACCAGCAACATGCTCGATTCGACTGCTAGTGAGCCGCCAGCCAGCACGCGCCAATTGGCAGCATTGCAACGGGTCGCAGGCCAACAAGGCGTTGATCTGAGCGCTGAAATTCGCCAACGCTTCGGTGCACAACAGCTTGATGATCTCTCGGTTAACGAAGCAGGGGCATTGTTACAAGAACTGCAACAACGTAGCGTGCGCCGCTAAAAGTCCTATGGGTGGCTAGCTCAAATGGATAGTGAAACAATGACCAATGGCTAGCCGAAAAATTCGCAAACATAGCATCTAGATATGGGCAACTGAGTAAGTACATTAAACCGGAGGAACACCAATGAACGTTAAAGGAACCGTAAATCGAGTTGAATTGATCGGCTGGCTGGGTGGCGAACCAACCCAACGCTTTTTACCATCGGGAGTTGGGGTTTGCGATTTCAGCGTAGCAACCAAGCGTTTTGGCAGTAAAGATGAACAAGGCGAACAAACGTTTGATACCGAATGGACAACCATCGAAGCTTGGAATGGCCTAGGCGATATTTGCCAAGATCGGTTACACAAAGGCAGTCGGGTACGGGTCGTTGGTAGCTTGCACACCCGCTCGTGGGAAGACAAAGAAAGTGGACAGCGCCGCTCCAAAACCGTCGTTCGTGCCGATGAAGTGCTGTTTCTCGATGCCTATGGCAACGACGAATAACCAAGTCACGCCAAAGCCCTCAGCAATATTGCTGAGGGCTTTGGTGTTTGGAGCCGCATATCGGACTTGAACCGATGACCTACCACTTACAAGGCGGTTGCTCTACCACTGAGCTAATGCGGCTTAACGCGAGTCATTATACGCATGAATCGACGTTTGGTCAAGATGGATGTTTGGGAAGCGGTTGGTGGAGGTTGGGGATTGGAAGTTTGCCTAGGGTCGATAAAATCAAGGATTATTAACGATACCTCGATTGGCGCTTTTTAAGATTTTTGCTGTTTCAAGTTTAAATAGGCCTATTTAATCGTGTTTAATATTCTTTGGATTTGATAGTTTTTGCTGCCTCCCTGTTGACAGAAGTGGATAGTTGTGGCACTGTACTTCACGCCGCACGAATTCCAGATCGTGCCTCAACGAGGCCACCTAAAGCGACGCTGCCCCAGTACACGTCAACTTTGAACTGATTCGCCGCGTTTTGAATGCGTCGGTTGGTGGCATAGTGTGAACTTTTAAGGAAAACCCTATGGATCATAAATTGGTGATTGTTGAGTCGCCAGCCAAAGCAAAAACTATTCAAAAATATCTGGGTGCTGGCTATCGCGTTATGGCAAGCATGGGCCATGTGCGCGATTTGCCCAAGAGTAAAATTGGCATTGATATTGACAATGATTTTACCCCTGTCTATGAAATTAGCGAGGGCAAAGATAAGCTCATTGCCGAATTGAAGCGTGAAATCAAGACTGCTGATGCCATCTATCTCGCAACCGACCACGACCGCGAAGGTGAGGCAATTGCCTGGCATATTTTGCAAGCAGCCAATATCGGCAAACGCAAACCAGTCTACCGGATTACCTTTAATGAAATTACTAAGGATGCGATTCAGAACGCGATTCGCAACCCACGCGAAATCGATGCCAACTTGGTTGATGCCCAACAGGCCCGACGGGTGCTTGATCGCTTGGTTGGCTATAAAATTTCGCCAATTTTATGGGCCAAGGTGCGGCGTGGGCTTTCGGCTGGGCGGGTGCAATCGGTTGCTGTGCGCATGGTGGTTGAGCGTGAACGCGAAATCGAAAGCTTCGTGCCCAAAGAATATTGGACAATCGAGGCCGATTTATCGCCAGCTGGGCTGAAGAAACTTGGCAAGCACGACATTTTTCGGGCAATTTTGCATGCTCGTAATGGTAAAAAGCTCGATAAATTTGCGATTCCCAGCAAAGATGCTGCTGATGCAGTGTTGGCTGCCTTGGAAGGGGCAAATTATCTTGTTGGCACAGTGACCCGCAAGGATAAACGTCGCTCGCCAGCTCCGCCATTTATCACCAGTACCCTGCAACAAGAAGCCAGCCGCAAGCTTGGGTTTAGCTCCAAACGCACCATGCAAGTGGCCCAAAAACTGTATGAAGGGGTCGATATTGGTGGCAAAGATGGCACAGTTGGTTTGATTACCTATATGCGTACCGATTCAACCAACGTTTCAGTCGATGCCCAAAACGAAGCTCGCACGCTGATCACTGAGTTGTATGGCAAAGAGTACGCTCCAGCCAAACCTAATATCTACAAAACCAAGGCTAAAGGTGCTCAAGAAGCTCACGAGGCGATCCGCCCAACCAGTGTCGTGCGTCGCCCTGATCAATTAAAAGCTGCGCTTGGTCGCGATGAATTTCGGCTTTACGACTTGATCTGGAAGCGCTTTATGGCTTCGCAGATGGCGGCGGCAATTTTCGATAGCACCAGTGTCGATATTGGGGCTGGAGCTGGAATCAAAACTGCTGCTGGTGCGCCATTTACCTTCCGCGCAACTGGTTCAGTGCTTAAATTCAATGGCTTTTTGGCAGTCTACAATGTTAGCCTCGATGAAGGCGACGAAGATGAGGATAAAGAGGCCTTATTGCCGCCGCTCAATGAAGGTCAAGCACTCGATTTGCATGATCTGTTTGGCGAACAACATTTCACCACGCCACCACCACGCTATACCGAAGCTACTTTGGTGAAGCAGATGGAAAGTGAAGGGATTGGCCGCCCATCAACCTATGCGCCGACGATCTCAACCATCGTTGCCCGCGAATACGTTGAGTTGGTCGAAAAGAAATTGATGCCCACCACCTTGGGTCGGGTTGTCACCGACTTACTGGTTGAGCACTTCAAAGATATTGTCGATTACAACTTTACTTCGGATATGGAACAGCGACTTGACGATATTGCTGAAGGCCAACGCCGTTGGGTGCCAGTGCTGCGCGAATTTTACGATCCGTTTGCTTTGCGCTTGCATGCTGCCGAAACTGAAATGCGTAACGTCAAGCGTGAAGAAATCAAAACTGAATTGCCCTGCCCTCAATGTAGCACCCATCTGGTGATCAAATGGGGTCGTAATGGCGAATTCTTGGCTTGTTCGCGTTACCCTGAGTGTAGTTGGACTGGCGATTTAGAGCGTGACGGCGAAGGCGGGATTCATATCGCCTCGCAGCCTGAAATTTTTGGCAACACCAATTGCCCCGAATGCGACAACCCAATGAGCCTCAAAAAAGGTCGTTTTGGGCCGTTTCTGGCCTGTAACAACTACCCAACTTGTAAAGGCATTCGCAAGGTACGGGCGCAAGGCAAAGATTTTGTGGTGATTCCGCCGCCCAAGCCAACCGAGGAAAAATGCCCCAAATGTAATCGACCAATGGTGCAAAAAGAGGGCAAATTTGGGCCATTCTTATCGTGCACTGGCTACCCTGAATGCCGCTCGATTGTGCGATTAACGCCCAACGATGCTCCAACCTGCCCACAATGTGGCGAGGGCAAAGTGGTCGCCAAACGTGCGCGTGGTGGCCGTACCTTCTTCTCTTGCACGCGCTACCCCGATTGTACCTATGCGAGCAACGCCTTACCTGTGGCGGTTTCCGAAGAAGTAGCCTAAGTTTTTCGCTTGACGCAAGGTTTTATCGTATCTCGATAAAACCTTGCGTTGCTGTTTAAAGGAGATTATGGTGATAAAGCATCTGGCTGAGGCGCTGCGCTTTCTCACAATCTTGCCAATTCCAGGCAAACCTGCGCTTAGCGAACAAGCCTTAGTCCGTTCAATGGTGGCTTTTCCGCTGGCTGGAACACTGATCGGCGGTTTGGTTGCAGCGACATGGGTTGGAGCAACCTGGCTATGGGGAGCGACCACAGGCAGTTTATGTGCAATTCTCACGTGGGGCGCAATCACCAGCGGCTTGCATTTGGATGGCATTGCTGATAGTGCCGATGCGCTGTTTAGCTGGCGTTCGCGTGAGCGCAAGCTAGAAATTATGAAAGATAGCCGGATTGGCACGATGGGTGCAATTGCATTAATTGGTATTCTGTTGCTAAAATGGCTGTTTGTGCTTGGTTGCGGCGATTTTGCTTGGCGAGCGTTGATTGTGGCTCCAACGCTTGGCCGTTGGGTCGATATTATTGGGATTTTCTGGTTTCCGCCTGCGGCTGAAGGCGGGCTTGGGCGCACATTTCACGACCATACGCGGCGCAGTGATTTTTGGTGGGCGACGAGCTGTGCTGGTTTGGTCGCGGCGGGGTTGCTCTGGTGGTGGGCTGGATTAATATTTGTTGTGGTGACTGTGGCTATCATCGTTGTTGCCCGTTGGATGGTGCGCTCGTTGGGTGGCTTAACTGGTGATACCTATGGTGCGCTCTGCGAAATTGCCGAAATGCTGGTGTTGGCGGTGGTGGCAGCCTTGGTTAACCATCAAATGCTTTAAAATACCACCGCGCCATCAAAGCTTGGCGCGGGTAAGTACGAGAATTCATTGCTGAACTCGCTTCTGCTCGGATATCTGTACGGCACTTGTTAGCAAATGTTGCAGCAAACTCAAAAGATCGCAACTTTTCAAGCTACGATTGCAAAAACTAGGTAAATTTGGCTGTGGTTCGACGCTTATGGTAAGCGAGCGATGGTTTCGCCTTTGCCTAACGTGACGACTGCTACCATATCATCGTGAACAACAATGGTCTCCTCACTATAATCTTCTGGCACTAAGGCCTCTTCCAACTTTGACGCATAATCGATCTCGCTTGTTTAAATGAACAATGGCATTATGAGCAGCGCTCACAATGCCATTATGCTGAGACTCGCGTCAAGCAATGTCACTACATTTTGATTTTATGGCCTAATTTTTTGAGTTCTTCGCCAGCAATTACATATTTTTGAATTTCGTTGGTTCCTTCAAAAATCCGTGTGACGCGGGCATCGCGATACATTCGTTCGAGTGGTACTTCGCGGCTAAAGCCCATTCCACCATAAATTTGAATCGCTTCGTCGATAATTTGCGAAGCAGCCTCGGTGCAGAACAACTTAACCATTGACGATTCAAGCGTGGCTGGCTTTTTGGCATCGACCAAGGCGGCGCAATGATAAACCATTTGCTCCATGGCATAGATTTTGGTGCGCATTTCGGCCAACTTGATCTGAATTGCTTGGAAATCGGCGATTGGGCGGCCAAATTGTTGGCGTTCAACGCTATAGTGCAAGGCCAAATCATAGGCTTCTTTGGCTGAGCCAAGCGCACTTGCCCCCAAACCACAGCGCCCAATATCCAGCGTTTTCATGGCAACCCCGAAGCCAGCCCCGATTTCGCCCAGTACATTTTTGGCGGGCACACGGCAATTTTCAAAGAAGATCGAGGCGGTATGCGAGGCTCGTAAGCCCATTTTTTCCTCGACTTTGCCAACTTTGAAGCCCTCGAAATCTTTTTCGACAATAAATGCGCTGATACCGCCGCGTGCACCGCGCTCGCGATTGGTCGAAGCAAAGACCACAATCACATCGGCAAACGAGCCATTGGTGATCCACATCTTGCCGCCGTTGATGATCCAATCATCGCCATCTTGGGTTGCGGTGGTGGTAATGCTGGCCGCATCGGAGCCGGCATTTGGCTCGGTGAGTGCCCAAGCACCCAACAATTTGCCCTCGTTGAGCTTACTAAGATAGCGTGATTTCTGCTCGTCGTTGCCCGATAGAAAAATCGACATGCCACAAAGCTGGGCGTGTGCGCCGATAATTGTGCCAGTTGAGGCACAATAACGATTAATTTCCTCTTGCAAAATACAATAGCCGACGATCCCTGCATCAGCGCCGCCGTATTCCTCGGGGAAAGGAATGCCGAGCAAGCCCAAATTACCAGCCTTGCGAATTGTTTCGAATGGCACACGTTCTGCTTCATCGACTTCGCGGGCAATTGGCTTAATTTCTTTGACCGCAAAATCGCGCACGGTTTCACGCAACATGCGTAGCTCTTCGTTGAGTTCCATCGGGGAAACCTCCTAAATAAGGGCAAAAGTCAGGAGTCAAAAATCAAAATAGCAGGGTTTAGTCAATGGTTTCAGTGCTTAAATTAGGGTGTATCATTTAAACATGAATTCTTGGATTGAATATTTTGCCTTTTGCCTTTTGACTTCTAACTTACTATGTATCGTTTTTTACAATTAATTGGCTCGCCAAGCGAGATTGGGCGTTATTTGGCGAGTGTGCTGCAACGAGTCGCCTCGCCGTTTCGCTCAAGCGCCTGGGAGCACGATTTGGCTTTTTTGGCCGAATGTGCGGCGATTATTCGGCATACCCATTCAGCCTTGTGGGATGAATTGGCGGCCTTTGCTGATGCCTTCGATGCACCAGCCGAACGTAGTTTGTTTCTGCGGGCGGCGGCCTTACCTCAAGCTTGCTCAGCCGTGGCTTGGCAACATTCCAGCGGCCACGTATTTGTTGGGCGTAACTACGATTTTTACATCAATATGCCAACCCGCGATTTGCTCTCCACCAGCAGCAGTTATGGCTATAAGCATATTGGCATGAATGGTGGTTTGGTTGGCGGTCGCTACGATGGCATCAACCAACATGGCTTGTTTGTTGGCCTGCATAAAGTGATGGCTGATCGGCAGGAGCATTTGCAACCAGGTGTGCCGTTTCATCTGCTGCCGCGATTGGCTTTAGATTTATGTACCAGCACCGCCGAAGTGATTAGCTTGTTTCGCGAATTGCCCCAGCTCTCATCCTTTAACTACACTGTTGCTGATCGCCATGGTCATTTCGCTCGTTTAGAGTGCTATCCTAGCCAACCGATCGGCGTTTTAGAAGCGGATGGACTGCTGGCAACCACCAACCACTTTGATCATCCCAATTTGGTGCGCTTGCAAGGCCGCCGTCAACGTGACGATTCCAAAGCTCGCGAAGCCTTTTTATGTGCTACCGTGAGCCATGAACAGGGCGACCCTTGGTTACAAACCGCCCAAGCCATGAGCGATCATCAAGTGCCAGTTTGTTGTCATAAAGAATTTTCGAGCACGCTTTGGTCGGGTTTGTACGAATTGACCCAGCAACGGGTGGCCTATAGTTTTGGCGCACCCTGCCAAGTCGGCTATCGCGAATTGGAATTTTAGCTTTGTTTAACCACGAAGCACACGAAGTTTCACGAAGACTTGGTTTAATGGCTCTTAGTGCGCTTCGTGTTCTTCGTGGTTTCAGCCTTACAACAACTCGAAAATGCCCGCAGCGCCCATGCCACCGCCGATACACATCGTCACCATGCCGTAGCGGCCATTGCGACGACGCAGTTCGTTGATGATTTGAACGGTCAGTTTCGCGCCAGTACAGCCAAGTGGGTGGCCTAAGGCGATTGCCCCACCATTAACGTTGGTTTTGCTTTCGTCGATGCCAAGCTCGCGAATAACCGCCAAGGCTTGCGCACCAAAAGCTTCGTTCAATTCGATCAAATCGATGTCGCTGAGATTCAAGCCGGTTTTCTTCAAAACTTTGGGAATCGCCACGACTGGGCCAATGCCCATAACTTCAGGGCCAACGCCACCAACCGCAAAGCCAATAAAGCGGGCCAAGGGTTTCATTCCAAGTTGATCGGCTTTTTGGCGGCTCATCAAGAGCACGGCGGCAGCACCATCGCTGGTTTGCGATGAATTGCCAGCGGTCACAGTGCCCTTGGCGTGAAACACTGGGCGCAATTTGGCCAAGCCTTCTAATGTCGTATCGCGGCGTGGGCCTTCATCGACCTTGACCGTCGCGCTGCTACGCTTGATTGCGCCGCCAGCTTCGGCTTCAGCAAACTCAACATCGACTGGCACAATTTCATCAGCAAAGCGGCCTGCTTGAATTGCTTCGATCGCCTTCATATGCGAGCGATATGAGAAGGCATCGGCATCTTCGCGGCTAATGTTGAATTGACGGGCAACATTTTCGGCGGTCAAGCCCATGTTGATGTAAATTTCGGGGTAGTGCTCGGCCATCCATGGGTTTGGCGCGAATTTATTGCCCGACATTGGGACCATGCTCATCGATTCAGCGCCGCCAGCGATGATCACATCAGCGCCGCCCGCCATAATTCGTTCAGCGCCCAAGGCAATTGTTTGCAAGCCCGATGCACAAAAACGATTGACAGTTTGGGCTGGTACATCAATTGGTAAGCCCGCCCGCAGTGAGGCAATTCGGGCCATATTCAGGCCTTGCTCACCCTCGGGCATAGCACAACCCAAAATCAAATCTTCGATTTCGCGGGGGTCAAGGCCTGGTGCTTGTTCAACCACAGCTTTAATCGCTGCTGCTGCCAAATCGTCAGGCCGACTATTGCGAAACATTCCGCGCTTGGATTTGCCGACGGCGGTTCGCGCACCAGCTACAATCACAGCTTCATTCATCGTTGAATACTCCTTTATGGATATGGGGATCGGTTGTTGAATGTGTAAATAGGGTTCAGGGATTCAGGTTGAGTTACATTCCCTCACCCCAACCCCTCGCCCACTGCGGTGGGCGAGGGGCGTTCCACGGTTAATGCTGGAGGGATTCCCCCTCGCCTGCTGGGCGGGAGAGGGGGCTAGGGGGTGAGGGAATGCGCTTTCTTGCCCCAATAACCAACCCCAGTCCTTCTAATTCCGCAATGGCTTGTTGTTTTGCAACATAAACATAATGCGTTCCATGGTCTTGGGTTCGCGGCAAAGTGCCAAGAATACTTCGCGCTCCATCGCCAAGAAATGCTCTTCATCGACCCATTGTGGGCTGCTGAGGTCACCGCCCGCAATTGCATAAGCCAGTTTGTTGCCGATAAAAGCATCGTATTCGGAGATATAGCCGCCTTGTTGCATCATCCACACGCCGACTCGCATCGCAGCCAAGCCATCGCGGCCAGCAGCATAGAGTTTTTCGCGGGCAGGTGGGGTAAAGCCAGCCGCCGCCAGATCAAGCACAAACTGCTTAGCTCGGCCAAGCAACTCATCAGCATTCATCACAATCCGATCAGCTTCGGTTACAAAGCCTTGATCGCGAGCTTCAAAGGCGCTAGTGCCAACTTTGGCCATACCAATTTGCTCGAATACTCGTTGCAAGTATGGCGTTGGATCGCTTTCGGGAGCCAGTTTGATTGCAGGAGTAATGATCCGGCGCACAAATTCTTTGACCCCGCCAGCCCCAGGAATTAAGCCAACCCCAACTTCAACCAAGCCCATATAAGTTTCGGCAGCGATACACATGCGTGAGCCGTGCAGCGAAACTTCAGCGCCACCACCGAGCACGCGCCCGAATGGTGCGGTGACAATTGGCTTGGGCGAGAAGCGCATACCTTGCATCAAGTCGTGCGAGGTTTTCAACATCTGCTCAAGCTGATCGAATTGATCGTTTTGAGCCGCCATCATCAGCATAAAGATATTGGCCCCGATGCAGAAATCTGAGCCTTGGTTGCCAACGACCATGCCTCTCCAACGATCGTCTTTGAGCAATTCCAAGGCTTTGAAGCCCATTTCGGTGATTTCGCTATCAAGCGCGTTCATCTTGGAATGAAATTCGAAGCACAATACGCCATCGCCCAAATCGAGCAAGCTGGCTGAATCGTTGCGGGCGACTTCTTTGCCAGCACTGCGCAACTCGTCAAGGTCGATTTTCAAGGCTGAGCTTGGCACGGCTTCGTACTCGCCAGTGACTGGACTATAGGCTTGGTTGGCTCCATCATCTTGGCGATAGAACGAAGTATGACCTTTTTCGATCAATGCCAAAACCCAATCAGCCACCTGAATATCGCGATCCTGCATCAGCTTCACACCATCGGCGAGGCCAATGGCATCCCACATTTCAAATGGCCCCATCTCCTTGGCAAAGCCCCAGCGCAAAGCATTATCGACATCATACAGATGATCGCTAATTTCTGGGACGCGGCGAGCAGCATAGGCCAACGATGGCAGCAAGGTATCGGCGATCAGTTTACCGCCACGATCTTGGCTTTGGTTGACCAAGAAGCGCAAGCGAGCCGCCAAATTGCCTTGTTTTTTGGCTTGCTTGATGATTGGCAAATCAACTTCACGTGGGGCGCGATGTTCGCCGGTTTCCCAATCGAGCACCCAAAATTCCTTGCCATTCGCACCTTTGACAGTTTTGTAGAAACCTTGACCCGATTTTTGGCCAAGCCAGCCCCGTTCCAACAAGCCTTGCACTGGGGCGGGAGCCAGCAGCGCGTCGCGTGATTCATCGTTGGGCACGAGATTGTAGAGGTTGTGGGCAACCCCAACCATCACATCGATGCCCACCAAATCACCAAGCCGGAAGGTTCCCGATTTGGGGTTGCCAATCAAGGTTCCAGTCAAAGCATCGACTTCTTCAATCGTGTAGCCATTATCGACAATATATTTCATGGCATACGCGCCGCCAAAGGTGCCGATACGGTTGGCGATAAAGTTTGGCGTATCTTTGGCGATCACCACGCCTTTGCCCAAGCGTTCTTGGCCAAAACTGCGAATATAGTCAATAATTGCCTGATCGGTATCTGGGGTTGGAATGACTTCGAGTAATTTGAGATAGCGTGGTGGGTTGAAGAAGTGGGTTCCAAGGAAGTGCTTTTTGAAATCGTCGGAGCGACCTTCAGCAATTTTGTGAATTGGAATCCCGCTGGTGTTCGATGAAATAATGCTGCCAGCTTTGCGAATTTCATCGATGCGTGCCATGAGTTGTTGCTTGGGTTCGAGTTTTTCAACGATAACTTCGATCACCCAATCGGCTTCGCTGACAACTGCAAAATCGTCTTCGAGATTGCCAAGCTGCACCAATTCGCCAGCTTTTTTGTTCATCAGCGCGGCGGGGCTGCTCTTGACCACCCGATCCCAGCCAGTTTGCACAATCCGATTGCGCACGGCTTTGGTTTGCAACGAAAGCCCTTTGGCCTCTTCCTCAGGCGTGAGCGTGCTTGGCACAATATCCAACAACACGGTGCGAACGCCAGCATTGGTCAGATGTGCGGCGATGCCACCACCCATTGTGCCTGAGCCAATTACCACTGCACGTTGAATGCGGTACGTCATTGAACCACCTTTCTTTCTGGTTGGAAGCGATTTTTATCAACAATCGGTTGTAATCAGCGAGGGTTTTGCAGCACTTGGTGGCTGATTACAGGTTAGGAAACATCATTAAAGTTCGATCCGCGCAACTTTGCGCAAACCATCAGTCAATAAATCGACTAATGGATCGCCCAATTGCGCACGCATAGCGTTTTCGACCGCATCGCCACGTTGGCGAGCATCGGGCAAGCGTTCGATTCCACTGCTGGTTAATTGAATGCGGGTCGTGCGCCGATCGCTGGGGTCGGACATGCGTTCGAGCCAGCCATCACGCTCAAGACGATCGACGATTGGCGTTAGGGTTGAATTATCGAGATAGGTGCGGTTGGAAAGTTCGCCCATGGTTGGGGCTTCATCGGGCTTGATTGCAACGAGGACGAAGTATTGAGCGGTGGTCAGCCCCAACGGAGCTAGCACCCGATTGTAGTGGCTGATCAATTGGCGAGCTACCCGCCCAACTTGAAAACACAAATGATAGTGCGCTTCCACAATGCTACGTCCTTGTAAGCTTGATGAAGAATAGCGAATCGATTAATTTAACCACGAAGGACACGAAGAGCACGAATGAGTTCTCAATTCATTATTTGTGCATGCCCAACGATTCAGCCAATGTCCTGCTCGGTTAAATTCTGGCCCTTGATTTTTATTCCTGACCCCTATCCCCTCATTCCTGATCCCTCGTATACAAATAGTCCGTACACAAACTAACTATACGCACTGCGTTATGCTTTGTCAAGATTGGGAATTTTGCTACGAAGTCGCTGCTTGCGAGGGTGAGGAAAGCTTGTTATGATTAGGCAATCCTCACTTGGTCATGGCATCCGCCGGAGAAATGCGTGCTACCATGAGTTTGTTCGAGACCGTTCCTACCACTCTTTTCCGCCCATTGGCTAGCCCTGGCGCTGCAATTTACACCCAGGTTTTGCTAGCGTTGTTTGCTGCCACCAAGCAACAATCGCAACCGCTCAGCCGCGAACGGGCATTAAGCCTCGTCGAGCAACAATTAGAGTTACCCAACGCCGAAGCCCTTACCAGCGATGCCCAAGAAGAAGAATCGGAACTTGAGCAGAATAATCATGCTTCGGCAATTTTGCGTTCGCTGCGGGCATGGGGCTGGCTGCGCTTTGAGCAGCAAAGCGATTATTCCTCGGCGATTATCTTGCCCGATTATGCTTTTCGGTTGTTGCAACTCTTTGAAGACCTTGCAACCAAGCAGCGTCAACATTTGCGCGGCATGATCTGTGGCATTCACGATGTGCTCGAAAAAGCCTGCACTGGCGATGCACCCCACGATCGGCTCTCGAATGCCTATGAACAGACACTTTTTCTGACTCAGGCGCTCAAAGAATTGCAACACAACATTGGTTTGCATATTCAAAAAGTGCTGCAAACTCTCAAAACTAAAGATGTGCTGGAGCATGTTTTTGGTACCTATCGCAAAGATATTGTCGATCAAGCCTATCATCAACTGCGCACATCCGACCACCTTTCGCGCTATCGACCTGCGATTTTGCAGTTTTTGCAGAAAATCGAGCGCACCAATTTGTTGGAGTTATCGGCGCAACATTTGGTTAGTCGGGGCGAAGCCGCTAGTTTTGAGGTCGCTTACAATCGATTAACTGACCAAATTGATACAATTCGCAGCCATTTCGACCAACTTGATCAATTAATTGGCGTGATCGATCTGCGCCATAGCCAATTTGTGGATTCGGCGGTGCGTAATATTGAATTATTTTTGAGTGCCAGCACCAGCACCAGCGGCCAACTCCACCGCATTTTGAGCCAAGTGTTGCCCAATCAACAAGCCTTCGAGCAAGCCAGCCCCGAAATTAGCGAAATGCTCAGCATCTACGAATTTCAATTGACCGATCAGCAATCGTTGAGTGCGCCAACTCGCGCCGCCGTGCCATTTGAAATTCAAGCTGAGAGCTATGCGCCGCTCAGCGAGGCCGAAATTGCGCAAGCGCAGGCCGATACATTACGCCAATTGCGCCGTTCGATCAGCCGCGATCGGGTGCGGCGTTATGCTTTGCAGTTGTTGGGTGATGCCGAGCAACGGCGAGGCTCGGAGATTGAGCTTGAGGGTGTTGACGATTTATCCTTGATTATTTATTTGCGTTCATATGGCGATGGCTCGTTGGGCTATACGGTTGAGCCAATCGATGATGGCGTTTGGGTCGAGCGTGATGGCGTGGGCTTTCGCGATTTCTTGGTGCGGCGGGTTTCAACGGAGCAACCAGCATGAGTTTAGTTAATTTTGCTGAAGAATATAGCCAACTTTCATCAACCGAGCAGCAATTATTTGCCGATAGTGTGCGGCGTTTGCTCAGCGATGGCTTGATTTGGCGCGAAGATGAGCAGGATCGGCGGATTTTTGCTTGGTTGGTACGCCGGATCGATTTGGTGCGCGATTACTTGGCGGTCGCAGGCTGGGAGCTACATTACGCCGAAAATTTACATATTTTTCATGTATTTCATCGTGATGGTAGCCATCGCCGCCGCTTCAACCGCGAAACAACTCTATGGCTCTTATTGCTACGTTTGATTTACGCCGAACAATATGAGTCGCTCAATCCGAGTCTGACGCGCTATCCAACCACCACCGTGAGCGATGTTTATAGCCGCTATGGCGAGTTTTTTCCTGGCCAAACGATTCGTAAAAAAGGCGCGTTCGACGAGGCTTTACGTCTATTCAATGGGCTAAAACTCGTGCGTGCCCCTAATAGCAAAGCGCTACGCGCCAACGACCCCGATGCAGTGATCGAATTATTGCCAGCACTTGAAGTGATCGTTCCGGCCAGTGGCATCGCCGCCTTGGCCGAACGCCTAGCCGAATATCAACGCCCCAACAGTGCTGACGAGGAGCAAGAATGATCAAGCTTAGTCGCATTTTTCTGTATCATTGGCATCGCTTCGATTGGCATCTGTTGGATGTGCAAGATAGTTTGTATTTGGCGGGTCACAATGGTTCGGGCAAATCATCGATTCTTGATGCTTTGCAATTGGTGTTGGTGGCCGATTTGGGGCGGGTGCGGTTCAACAGTGCCGCCCAAGATCGCTCACAGCGTTCGTTGGATAGCTATGTGCGTGGCAAAATTGGCGAGCAACATTGGCTGCGACCTGGCGATACAATTGGTTATGTGGTGCTAGAGTGGACTGACGATCTCAAGCATGAAGCCTTTGTTAGCGGGGTTTGCTTGGAAGCCCGCGCCGCCACTCAAAGCGTTGAAAAAACTTTTTTTATCATCGATGGTCAATTAAATCCTGATGTATTTATTGAACAAGGCAAGCCTCGCACTCGCCGCGAAATCAAAGCTATGGCACGCAATCGCTCAACCGCTGAAAGTTTCGATCAAACTGGCGAATACCAAGCGGCCTTATTGAATCGGCTGGGCGGCTTAAATCAACGCTTTTTCGATTTATTTCTGCGGGCCTTGACCTTCCAACCAATTCGCAATATTCGAGAGTTTGTTGAGCAATGGCTGCTGGAGCCAAATTCGCTGGATGTTCATACCTTGCAAAGTGTGGTCGAACGCTTACGTGATTTGGAGCGAAAAGCTAAAGAAGTTGAAGAAAAATTAAAAAGCCTCAATCTGATTATCAAAACCCAAGAAGAAGCTAAGCGTTTGCGTGGCCTGCATGGCAAATTTGAAATTCTGGCGGCACATTACCAAGTTGCCACAATTCAGCAACAAATTAATCAACAACAACAACGTTTAATTGATACTCGCCGCGATTACGAATTAAATCAGGCTGATCTTGAGCAACAACTTGGTTTACAACAAAGTGCCCAAGCTGCTTTGATTGAAGCCCAAGTTCAATTAAGTCAATCGGATGTTGTGCGCCGTAAAAATCAACTTGCGGCTGAAATTCAACAATTGCAACAACAAATTCAAAAAATTAATCAACGTTGGCGACAAGTCCAAGTGAAATTAAGCCAAATTGCTGAATTATTGAACAAATTACAACCAATTGCTGAGCAAGATTTAGTTAATCTAGTGCAGCAGACTGAGCAAATTTCCCAAGCTCAGCAAATTTTGCCATTATTGCAACAGCAAAGTACTCAAACCGAATCGGCACTAGAATTACAACAGCAAGCGATGACCAGAACGACTGATACAATCAATCGTTTAATCGAGCAAGAAAAACAATTGATTCAAGAAATTGCTAGTCTTGAGCAATCGAATCGCAAAAATCATTATCCCCAAAATGTGGAAAATGTGCGTAAGTACTTAAAATCAGCATTAAATATTGAACTCTTTTTGCTTTGTGAGCTGTTAGAAATTCCCGATCAACATTGGCAAGATGCAGTTGAAGCAATGCTTGGCCAACGCCGTTTCAATATTATCGTCGAGCCTAAATATTATGGTCAAGCGCTTGATCTGCTCGATCAGTTGCGCGAAAAAGAACGGATTTATGATGTTGGTTTGGTTGATTTACAAAAAGCGAATGAAGAATCACGAGATGCTTTGCCTAAATCACTTGCAACCAAAGTACAAGGCAAATCTAAAAAAATCGATAACTATATTGCCACCATTCTTGGTAATATCATCACCTGTGAACATGTGCAAGATTTGCGTCAACATCGTCGGGCAATTACTGCCGAAGTGATGGTGTATCAAGAATGGACGGCACGGGCGATCGATCCGCAGCGATTTCGGCCTTGGTTTATTGGTGAACGTGCCCAACGCTCACAAATTGAAAGTCGCCGCCAGCAATTAACCGAAATTCAAGCTGAATTGGTGACATTACGCCCAGAACAACAAATTCAACGCCAATACCTTGAACAATTGCGCCAATTACAACGTTTGTTATTAGGCTTGGATTCGTATTTTGAGGAAGAACTTGATTCGAGTCAGTTACAAGTGACGCTTGCTGAATTGCAACGCGAACACGATAGCATTGATACCAGCGGTGTGGCGGCGCTTGAAGCTGAAGTTAAACGTTTACACATAATTCATGAAGAGTATGCACTTAATATTCGCCGTTTAGAGCGAATTATCGGTACACTAAATAATCAAATTACTCAAATCGAACAGCAACTTCAGGAAAACCAGCATCAATTATTGAATGCGCAAAGCATGTTTGAGCATACTCAGCAGCGTTATCCCGACCAAATTGACGATGCGCTCAACGATTTTCAGCGCGAAAATACCGACCAAGCGCAATTTAGCCGTTTACAAGAAACCGCTGAGCAACAAGGTCGCGGCTATAATACCCGCTTCAACAATACCCAAGAACAATTACGCGAACAAGTTATTCTCTACAATCGCGATTTCCGAGCGCGTGAGCTAGCCGATATCGAGCAAACTAGCTTTCAAGAGAAACGCGCTGAGCTAGAGGCTACAGATTTACCGCATTTTGTGCAGAAGATCGCTGAAGCCAAACATGAAACTGAAACCGAGCTACGCGAACATGTTTTGCACAAGCTGCGTGAAAATATTGGCCGCGCCAAAGCCGAGCTTGATCGAATTAATGATGCCTTGCAAGGCTTAGATTTTAATGGCCAGCGTTATCATTTTCGCTATGAAATTGCCGATTCGTTGCGTGATTTTTACCAATTGATCGAACAATCGGCGAATGTTACCAGCGAAATGATTCAGGATAGCGATTTTTATCAGCAGCACAAAGCCACATTCGATCGCTTCTTTCAATTATTAATTCAGCCTGGCCTAACCGACCAAGAAAAGCTTGATCAAGCCCAGATTACCGATTATCGGCGCTACTTGAGCTACGATATTGATGTGATTGAGCGTGATGGTACTCGTTCACGCTTGAGCAAAATTATGGGCCAAACTTCTGGCGGCGAAACTCAAACCCCGTTTTATGTGACAATTGCCGCCTCGTTTGTGCAGCTTTATAAAATTAACGAACGCAGCAAACGCTCAACCATCAGAATTGTGGCCTTCGATGAAGCTTTTTCCAAAATGGATCAAGATCGGATTGGCTCAACGCTTGATTTGTTTCACCATTTTGGTTTGCAAATCATCACGGCCACACCGATTGAGCGCTGCGAATATTTAGTGCCCAAAATGTGCACAACACTGGTTTTGACTGGCTTGAAAGATCGCCAGCAGCGGGTTTTGGTCGAGCCTTATCGTAATTATGCAGCCCGTTTAGAGGCGCTGAATGCTGAATCTGAACAAAACTAGCAATGTAATTTTGCAGCAATTACTTGATCAACACGAGCAGCCTGAGCGCCAGCGAGTTAATCGGGTGCAGATTAAAGCAGCCAAATTTTCGCGTTATTTTGATGAAAAACAGGTTGATGAGCGCCAACAAACCAATAATTACTTGATTGAGCTGGCCAAAAATCAGCTCATTAAGCTGCATTGGCGCAAATGGGAAGAAGGCAATTGGCTTGAAGCGGTTGATTTGCTTGATGCAGTAGTGCTGTATCGTTTGCTGAAACGCCAACCCTTGGCCGAGCAACAGCAGGCCTTGCGCGAATTATTGGCTGAATATATATCAGCGCAGGGGTGGATGGCCGATTGGCTGGCGTGGCTTGAACAGCAATTAATCCAGCAGCGCTCGATCCAACCGCTTGATTTAACCGATCCTGCTTGGAATCGCGATTTGCTACGGGCGATTGATGGCCTGACTCAACTGGAAACGCCAATTTTGGAGCGTTTGTTTAGTGTTGGTTGGCTGGGCCAGAGCAAACGATTTAGCGAGCTAGAAAGTGCAGTTTTGCGGGTTTTGCGCCAATTTGCCCCGCAAGCCAAGCAGTTTGGCGATGATGATCGGGCTTTGCTGCAAGCCTTTAATCTCGAAAAAGTGCCAGAATATGTGCTGCTTGCTGGCGATTTAGATTTGGAATTGCATGGAAATCGGCTGGAATTAGGCGCGTTTCGGCCAAGTTTGGGCTTGCCTAGCTCGATCTTGCGCCAAGCGCAGGTGTTGGATTCAACCGGTACTGAAATTATTACGATTGAAAATTTAACCAGCTTCCACAGCATGCTTGCCCGCCAACCACAGGCCTTGTTGATCTACACAGGTGGTTTTGCTAGCCCGAGCCTCTGCCAATTTTTGGGCAAACTTGCCATAGCTTTGCCTGATGTAGCTTGGTATCACTGGGGCGATTACGATGTGGGTGGTTTACGAATTTTGGCGCATCTACGCCAGCACGTTGCTCAAATTCGGCTGTGGCAGCCTGATCCAGTGATTTTTCAACGCGTAGCTAATGCCACCCAAGCGCTCACTCAAAAAGAACGCCAGAGCCTCGCCGAACTCCAACAGCACCGCTTGCTCCACGATTGCCAAGCTTTAATTACCGCAATGTTAGAACAGAATATCAAACTCGAACAAGAGCAACTTGATCTTTTAGGGCACTAAAAATCCTTTGCCCAGCGAGGGGGACGCTGGGCAAAGGTGCGGCGGAAGGAGGTGTCTACGCCGTTGCTGGCTTAGCAGGAGGCGCGGTGGATTTGTTGCGCCCGTCCATGGGGTGCCAAGGCGCGGCAACAGCCAACGATCAAGGCCAGCGCATCCGGCGACGTTTCGGCCAATATCAACACGATAGCAATCGTGAAAAGGAGGGCATTGGCCTCGTACCGGTGGTTATAACAGGCTAGCTTCGTAAACTACCAAACTTGGTATCAATCGCGATCAAAGCATCAAGCTCAAGAGCGAACCGAATGAGTAATGAACCAACTTCAGGTTTGCGAACCAGTTGAAGGCATGGCGAATACTCTGTTCAGGCATTGCGACGGTACGCTGCTCGAACGTTTCTGGTTATTCAGGTGGCAGCAACGGCCTAGCATTGACTGCTTTGCTGAATAAACGCAGATGCGATGCTTTTAATGTGCTTGCCTTCGTAATGAAGGAATTTGCTGAAGCTAGTTGGCGAATTCATCATCGTTCGTTGAGAAGAGTTTCTCTAACGATTGTGTCCAGCAGTGATGATGCTTCACTTGGCCTCGTTTGTTTATGGGTTTAGAATACAGGTATTCACCCAGCAGCAACGAAATAGTTTCGCAACGATACGTAGCGAGTCCTTCACCTTGGTTAAGCTGGTAGCCGCACACTCCAATCAGCCAATTCTTGCTCTGGTTGCTGTTGCCAAATCAGCAAGCCATCTTGGGCTAGGCCATTGACCAACTTGGCTAGCCACGTGAGATCCTGCTCGTTACCAACCCAATCTAGCTTAACTTGCGGCCCTAAACTAGCCAGATCGAGGCTTTGCTGAGTTTCAAGTGCTCGCAGGGCATCGATAATGCGCCCACGAAAATAGCGGTTTGAGGTATGAAATGGCTGCTCGGCGGCTTTTTTGCGTGGTTTGATCACTGGCGGTTGCCACATATCAAGCTGAGTGTTGGCTTCGCGCCAAATTGCGTAGGCTCGGCAATGTTGATTGACAGGGCAACGCCAACATTGGGGTTTGGCGGCGCTACAAATTAACGCTCCCAACTCCATAATTGCTTGGTTCCATGCCCAGCCTTGGCCTTTGGGAATTAATTGTTGGGCATAATCGATCAACGTTTGTTCGTTGGTTTCAGGCGGGGCATCTTCGGGGCCAACCAACAAACGCCGTACCACGCGCCGAATATTGGTATCAAGAAAGGCTACATCACGCTCGAAGGCAAAACATGCGACTGCCCCTGAAGTGTAAGCCCCAATTCCTGGCAAATTGCGCAAACCTTCAGGCGTAGCGGGGAATCCAGCTGGATCGGCGGGATAGCCTGCGGCGACAATTGCCTGGGCTGCCCGTTGCAGATTGACCGCGCGGCGATTGTAGCCCAAACCTTGCCACGAACGAATAACATCGGCGGTTGAGGCGCTGGCCAAGGCCTCGACCGTCGGAAACAAAGCCAAAAATGCCTCATATTTGGGAATAACCCGATCAACTTGGGTTTGTTGGAGCATGGTTTCCGACACTAAAATATAGTAAGGATTACGGGTGCGTCGCCATGGTAAATCGCGGCCATTGGCTTGAAACCAAGCCAGTAGATCGGTTTGTAAGGTACTTAATTCGCTCATAATGCTTTCTGTTCTAAAACGTTCTAGCTTGATCGTACCATAAACTAGTTTGCTTGGCTGAAATCTCGGTCTTTAGTCGCTCGATATCGAACAACTGTGCGTTTATACTAGTAACAACGAATTTTCATCAGGAGAATGCTAAATGAGTCAAGCGCTTGAAACAGGCTATGTCGCTGTTGATGGTGGTGAATTGTATTATGAAGCGGTGGGCAGTGGCTTGCCGTTGGTGTTTATTCACGCTGGGGTGGCCGATTTGCGTATGTGGGATGCTCAAGTTGCCCATTTTTCGCCCAACTATCGCGTGATTCGTTATGATACCCGTGGCTTTGGACGCTCCAAGACCGAAGCCGTGAGTTTCTCCAATCGCCAAGATCTTTTGGCAGTGCTTGATCATTGCAAGGTTGATCAGGCAGTCTTGATTGGCAACTCACGCGGTGGCAGCATTGCGATTGATTCAGCCTTGAGTTTTCCCGAACGGGTCAACGGCTTGGTGGTGCTTGGCTCAGGCTTGGGTGGCTTTGGCTCGGAAGAACTTCCGCCTGAATTGGTTGAGCCAATTGGCAAGATGCAAGCAGCGCAAGAAGCCAAAGATTGGGCTTTATTGGCCGAACTAGAGGCGCGTTTTTGGGCTGATGGCCCGAACCAACCAGCAGGGCGAGCTGATTCAGCAGTCTACGAAGCTGTGCGCTCGATGACCTACGAGAACTTGATTAATCAGCCTATCGAAGCCCAAGCCCAACCCTTGGAACCACCAGCAGTTGGCCGTTTAGCTGAAATTAAGGTGCCAATGTTAATTCTGATTGGCTTGCTTGATGAATCTGATTGTGTTGATGCAGCCAAATATTTAGCTGAACATGTTGTCAACGCCCAATATGTAGCCTTCCCCGACGTAGCGCATATGGTCAGCTTGGAAAAACCGCAAGAATTTAATCGCATTATGGGCGAATTTATCGAACGTAGTTTATTGTAATTAATGGATTGGCCCAGCCCGCCCATTTAATTTGGGTTGGGCCAAACTATCATCAAGCAGCGCCATAATTCGCTGGATCTGCTGCCGTCGCTTGGTGGTTTGATATAAAATCCAGCCAGCCCCAGCAAAACAGAGCGCCGCCAACATATTGGTCGTCAAGACCATCGAAATCATGAGGTCGTTTTGTTCGTTAAAACTATGGGCAATGATATTCATGCTGCTGACCATTGTAAGGTAGGCTGCCGAAAAGATGATGACGGTGCGCAACCCTTGCCAACGGGCTTGACGAATACACAGACCAATCATGATAAAACTGGCGATGCTGGTAAAACTTAACAGCACAATAAACTGACTTGGCCCATTTTGGCGGCCAATCATCAAGGCGGCAAAGCTCTGAATCGCGAAAATGGTGAGCATTGGGGCTAGCCAAATCTGGGTTGTTCGGCGTAGGCGCAAGGCTTGTTGACCATACCACAGGCCATAGGCTAAACAGACAAAGCCTGGGGTTAAAAATTGAAACAGATCGATCGACCAACCAAAAAGACTTTGCCCCGTGGCCAAACGACTAAACCGATTGAGTGATGATAACGCACCACCGAGGCTGATCATCAATGCGCCGAGGCCAGCCAAATAGCCACTTTCGGCATCCATCAAGCCAATCATACTGGTAAGCCACCACAGAGCAGCGGTAGTCAACGAAAATGTCAGCAAATCGCCTGCTGCGAGCATCCACATTGTTTGCATAAAAAGCGCCTCTCGACCTTTGGGTTGGCTAACGTGGTTCCCAAACCCATTCATCATGTAGAATGCGCCAAATTTGGTTGGGAAAACGATCTTGTTTAACTGGAATGCCAATAAATCCATCGAAGCCAGCATTCCGCGTTCGTTCTACGTCATCGGGCATGATATTGGCGGTTAAGGCTATAATGCGCGTGCCAATCAATTTTGGATGCACCCGCAACATTGGTAATTGGGCAAAGGCATCACGCAAGGGCCGCTTAATATCATACAAAATTAAGTCAAATAGCCCTGATGTTGGTGCATCGAGCATCGTGATCAAGGCCCGACCGTCGCGGCAGCGCAGGCACGAGCGAACCCCAATTTCAGCGATCAGCAGATCTTGCACCACGAAAAAGGTATCATCACGGTCTTCAACAACCAGCACATGGGCAAAGTTTGGATCAATCATAGCGCTGTCTGTTTCGTTTGCGGGTCGAAAATAACGACTTCAGGCGTGAGATTTTCGGCAATTGGCAGGGTGAAGCTAAAACTCGATCCACTGCCAAACTGACTTTCGGCCCACATCGTGCCGCCCTGTAATTCTACCAAGTGGCGGCTAATTGGCAAGCCCAAACCTGTGCCTTGTTGACGTTGAGCTGAGGCGGCTTGCTCAACTTGGTGAAATTCTTCAAACACCAAGGGCAATTCGTGAGCTGGAATACCTGCGCCAGTATCGATGACTGAAATTTGCACCATCCCATCGCTCTCGAAGGCGCGGAGTGTAATACCGCCGCTATCGGTAAATTTGGCAGCGTTGGAAAGCAGATTGAGCAAAATCTGGCGTACCCGCACTTTATCGCCGCGCACAGGCGGGATTTCTTCCTCAACATCTGATTCGAGGTTGAGACCTTTACTCTTGGTCAAGCCAACCGCTGTTGCCATAACCCCATTGAAAATTGGCTGCAAATCAAGCAGTTCAAGGTGCAATTCCATGCGTCCAGCTTCAATTTTCGAGAGATCTAAGATATCGTTGATTAGGCCAAGCAGATGCTCGCTATTGACCAAGACCCGTTCTTGCAGCTCAATTTGACGAGCGGTCAAATCGCCATAACGTGGTTTGCCCAAAAACTGGGTAAAGTTGATGATGGCGTTGAGTGGCGTGCGCAGTTCGTGCGACATATTGGCTAAGAAGCGGGTTTTTAACGTATTAGCCTCGTCGGCGGCAGTCCGTGCTACCTCTAGCTCTTTATTGAGAACTTGTAACTGGCTATTCAAGCGCGATTGCATTTCGTAAGCGCCCTCAAGCTCTAGCAAGGTACGAGCAACCCGGGCTTCGCTGACCCGCAAGCGTTCGGCGCGGCGTTCAGCCAAACGATGACTTTCCATGGCCCATTCAACGGTTGCCACCAAGTCGCGAGTAGCTAGCCAACTGGTAAGTGCTGCCAACATCAAGGTAACTGATGGCGGTGTAAACGTGGTGATAAATTGAGTGATTGAGCCATAGTGATTGGTAAAATTGAGGGCTGAGGCAATCCCAACCATTACAAATATAACCACCACAAGCGCAACAACCGTGAATGGTGCGCGAGGCGAATACAAAATCCCAGCGATAATCACCGCCAAGACCAGCGAGTAGCTCATAAATTGGGTTGTGCCAGGCAGCAAAAAGAGGCTAATCGTTGGCGTGCCGACAATTGAGAAAAAGAAAGCACCTCGCGCCAAGCGAATTTTGTTGTAGCGCAGGCCCATAAAAGCCATGCCTGTGCCAACCGCAAATAGTACCCACGGCGGGCCGCTGCGGGTATAATCGCCTGCATTGCTAGTAACTTGGGTCAGCAGCATGGCGAACCAAAGCACGCCAAAACCCAAACACAAATAGACTAAAATCGTGAGAGTGTCGATCCGAAACGATAAGAGATTTTCCTGAAGGCTGGCATCGATTTGATCGTGTTCTTCCATGGTGGGGCCACCATTCAGTTGAATTAATATGCTTGCTGACAATTGGTTGATTATGGCTCAAAATCATACCATGTTTTTGCAATTATTGTGCATCAGATTGCGCTAAATCAGCCTGTTGCGCCTCAAGTAAACGCGGCCAATCTTCACGTTTCCAACGATAGGGCAATTGAATGAATGTGCCTGCTTGTGGTGCGTTGAGCAATAGATTCAAGCCATGGTTAATTAATAGTTGTTGCTGGACAAGATTATTTGGCTCGCCCAAAACATGGCCAAATGGAAACTTCACACTTAACCCACGTGGAATCCCCAGCTGTTGAGCAATTTCAGCCAGCAGAAAAAAGCTGACAGTGCTAATCCCAGCCGCTTCTAAAACTCGTGCGATCAGTCCCACGGACTGATTACAGATGCCTCAGGCCGGAGTAAGCACTGCTGCTGTCACGCCTGCTTCGCGCAAATTGCGAGCAACAGTTGGGGCAGTTTGCTTGATTAATGTCTCAATATGTTCATCGGTGATATGGCCCATGAAACTGTAGCATGGCCCAAGGCTTTGAATTGTGCCACGGGCGGCGAGTTGCTGAAAATGGCTGATCGGCAAGACAATATTTAGATCGCGATCAGCGTCACGATGATCATAATAATCGTGGGTAATCATCAAATCGTTGGGGCTGGCAGTGGCGGGAATCAAACGAAAACTGGGGTCGCCGTGCGGGTCGTGCATATCAAAGGCTGGATCAGTGCGCAGATGTACACCGCCAGTTGTAATTAAACTGATCCGCTGTTGGGCTAACGTGCCACGCAGCGGAGTCCATGGAATTTGGGCTGCAACTGATTGCACCTGAAAGCGTTTGGCCCAACGTTGACCAAGCCCAGGCATTGCTCGATACAACCAAGCCCCAAGTTGATTGAATGCTCGCCGCATAGCCAAACTCCATGATCAAACCTGCTCCAAGCAGTTTAGCATGCTAAGGAATGTTGGGCAATAAAAAACAGCACCAATCATAACGATCGGTGCTGTAGTTGCTTACGAATAAGCCTAATTATGCTTCGTTAGCTGGGTTAAGAATCGCTTCGATTCGTTCTTGATAGATCTTCTTAGGGCCAGCGCCGACGATCCGATCGACTTCTTGACCGCCTTGGAAGAAGATCAAAGTTGGGATACCTTGGACCCCAAACTTCATAGCGTTGCCACTATCTTCATCGGTGTTAACCTTGGCAATTAACAATTTGCCTTGGTATTCGTCAGCCAACTCTTCGAGCACAGGGGCGATTGAGCGACAAGGCCCACACCATGGTGCCCAAAAATCAACCAAAACGGGAATATCGGAATTAATCACTGCTGATTCGAATTCGGCATCGCTAACTGCTAATGGCTTGGCCATTGAAAGTCCTCCTTGATAGCTTGTGCATTGCTGCACCTGCATGTAGTGTAGCACGTTTTTGGCAAAAGCTAATAAGCGTTATATTAATCTTTTGCTGCTTCTAAGCGCCATTAAAACGTTGTTGCAAGGCTTGCTCAATCGCCTTGGAAACTTGATCAGGTGTACCATCAGCATCGATCAAAATCAGCAAATCGCGTTCGCCATAGAATTGGAGCAGTGGCTCAGTTTTGGCATTGTATTCAGCTAAACGACGTTTAATCGTCTCTGGCTTATCGTCATCGCGCTCGATTAACATGCCACCATTGGCGCGACAATCATCTAAAGCCGCTTGATCATTAATATGCAAAATCTGGTCGGGCTGACCTTTGATTCGACAGATGCGGCGGCCACTTAAGCGCCGAATTGCTTCTTCATCAGAGAGGGTCAGGGCAATTACCACATCAAGCGGACGGCTAATGGTCTGCATCAATTGATCAAGGCTTTGGGCTTGGCTCAGCGTGCGCGGATAGCCATCGAGCAGCACCCCAACCTCGCTAGGAATTCCCAGCAACCATTCATTTAGCAATTTGTTCATTAATGTATCGTCAACCAAACGGCCTTCAGCCATGACCTGAGCGACCTCTTGGCCTAGCTCGGAGCCAGTTTCGACGGTTTGGCGTAGGCGTTGGCCGGTAGATATTGAATCAATCGCAGCCAGTTTATCCAAATAAGCGGCTTGAGTCGATTTCCCCGCACCTGGGGGGCCAAAAAGAATGAGGTTAAGCGGTTTCATCCTTATACCTCGATATTAAACAACACTAGCCATAATCTTATCACAGCCGTTTATGGCTGAGGTAGCAGGTTTAAAACAAAACAACCGCGAATATTCGCGATTGTCGAGTGGTGCCGATGGTGGGAGTCGAACCCACACTCCCTTGCGAGAACTACGCCCTGAACGTAGCGCGTCTGCCAATTCCGCCACATCGGCTAAGGGATTTGTTGCCAAAGCAACGCTGTTGAGTATAGCTGATTTTAGGCGATTGTGCAAGTTGCAGTTAAAAAGATTCAGAGCCGCAGTTGCGACTCCGAATCGGTGTAGATACTCACATATTTGCGGTTGACTCTCGGTTGCCCTGAAATATTCGAAGATTAATTCTGTAGTTTGGCGAGTTCTTCGCTGGTAATCATACGAAATTGATTGCTGCTAGCATCGTTGATATAGACCATCTCTTCTTGCTTGACGCTCACCAACATATCCAAACGTTGGTCGGCATTGACATCGGCAAAGCGCAGGGTGACTGGGGTCAAATCTTCGCCAGCCCCAAATAGATACGGGCCAACGATCGTGCGAGCTTTAGCTGGGTCTCCGCCAGGCATTTCGACAATCACGATGCGGCGTTCCATATTCATTGCGACAAAGTGTGAGGGCAAACCATTGGCTTCATCGTGGCCAACGAATGCGGTGGTTTGCATGGTGCGTGGGCGGCCATATTTCACATCGTCGTACTTAACCTTGAACCACGAAACAATCGGGCTAAACATGGCATTGGCCAAAAACAACGCCAGAATAATACAGATGGCATAAGCGAATTTATTATGCACCCCAAAGCCTACTGAGCGACTGGCATACCGCTGCCGCGTTTGCGGTAAGGTAATCACGGTGGTAGGTCTCGTGCGGCGCACAACCTCCGCTGAACGTAGATCGCGACTTGTGATGGCCATAGCGAACCTCCTGTGAGTCAACCACTTGAGAACAAATATGCTGGTTGTGAGTATAGTAGAACATGCGTTCTGTGTCAAGTAAAAAGTAGCCTTTTTGCTAATTCGCTCTCTGATTGGTTGTCGTATAGCCTTTTTTGCTTTATTTAGTACCTGAATATCCTACAACATGCGTCCAATATGGGTTTGTCCAAATTTCGCCATGAGTTGGCTGAAAAATGCTCAATGCCTGTTGATCAGCAGCAAGGTATGCTCGTAACCAAGCGGTTAAATACCCGCGATAACTACCGCCATCTTGTTCGATTTCGGTATGGCCTGCACCAACCGCCATTGCCAAGAAGCGTTCGGTGGCGCTAGATTGTTCTAAACTAGCTTGGTTGGCTGAGGCAGGCGAAACAATTAAATCGCGTGTACCACTCAGAATTAACCACGGAATCGCGATCAAACTTGGATTATAGCGATGGGCTTCATCAGTCCAGCGTTGTTGGGGCAATGCATTGGTAATCAAGGTTTTGATCATGTGGCCTTGTGGATAACGATTGTAAGCATTAATTACGCCTGTTGCTCCCTGTGATGTGCCAACTGCGCCAATTTGATCAAGCTGGATTTTTTGAAATAATTCGTTATATTGATCATCATTAGCAGCGATTAAATAATCGAGTGTTTGAATAATTGCCGCACCATCGCCTGTTGTTTCACTATAACTATCAATTACAATCAAGCCCCAACTTGCCAAATGCTCAAATAAACCAGCATATTTTGCTGGCGATGCAATTGTGCCATTACCCCAAATAATCGCCGGATATGCTTGAACTAAATCCTTTGGATAATAGATGATGGCCTTTTGCCCATCGGCTAACGCTACATCATGTTGGGTTATTGCTAAACTGCCAGGTTGGGCATAAGCAAATTCCAAAGGATAAGCCGGATCGTATTGATAGTTATTACGTTTGCCTGCGGTGAATTTCAATCCACCTATAGCGATAATCGTTAGCAGGATCAAACTTGCCAAAATACCCCAAAGTACCTTTTTATACCGTGCCATGTGGTTGCCTCATACTAGCCTAATTGACCTAATTTTAGCCAATTTAGCCAAATGGTTTGGCTAGCATGCCAAAAATAGTGGGTTTGTGTATCTAGGGTTGGGGTAGCGCTACGATTGTCAGCTTCTAGCAAAACAAGGAAGGCCGAGATGATTCCAATACGCCGTGTTATGAGTATGTTGATTGTAAGTAGTATGATGATTGGTATCGTCCCTTCAAAACCAGTGCAATCAACCGCGCCCAAGCTTCAACCCGCCGCTGATCAAGCAACATTAAACAATATTTTGCTTGATGCTGATGATGGTGAATCCTCCTCGCTTAATGTAGAAACCGATCCATGTCCTGAATCGGCGACAAGCCTTGAGCTACCAGATTTAGATCCAACGCCAAATCAGCCACAAAATGCTAGGGTTAATCATACCAACCAAGCTTTGCCACGCACAAATTACCCATTAAATTGTGAATTTGCGCGAGATCGCGAAATTTTAGCCACGCTTAGCCCTGAAACGTTCAGCCTTGAACATGCCAACCAATCTTTTACAACTGATTCACTAGTTGTGCCCGAAGTTACCCAAATGTTGCTGTTTGAATATTTGGTTGGACGCAAAACTGCCGATAGCATTACGCCACTGCATGTTGAAGTTCTGAGCGGAGCCGATTTTAATATTGTTACCAATATCAGCCATAACCGCATCAAGAGCCAATATCGGCTAGGCTGGCAAACTGGTTTATTAAATATCCAAGCATTTCGTGGTCAAACAATTAAGCTGCGCTTTATTAACGACTGGTGGTGGGTTGATCAACCGTCGGCACAGGTGCGTAATCTGCGTTTGACCCAAGAAATTCCTGATTGGGAGCTATCAAATATTGGCGAATTCGCGATTCACCATGACGATCTAATCGGTGCTCATGCGGTGATCACTGGAGCTAATGCCAGTCTGACCTCAGCCCCGATTGATATTACCAACCAAACCCAGAGCCTCGCATTTCGTTATCGGACAGGCCGCTGGCTGAACGATGGTCATGCGCCAGTGTTTGTTGAGGTGTTGAGTGGGGCAAACTTTGCCACAGTAACCCGGATTGATCAATGGACAGTGGGCGGAAGATTGACTGATGGTTGGCGCGAAGCAGTGCTCGATCTTCAAGCCTTTCATGGCCAAACCATCAAAATCAAAATCATTAATGATTGGTGGCCCCATGAGCCACAAGTTACCTCGCTTGATAGCTTCACTCTAAATTGGGCTGTGCCAGGCTGGGATATTTCCAATGCCAGTTTTGTGCGTACAAATAGTGCCCACATTTCATCAAGCAACGACATTACACTATTAAATACTGATTTTGAGCAAGATTTAGTTGCCTTTGATGTACTTGAAAATGCTGATTTTGAGCTATCGAATGTGCTATTAGCTGAGCTAGGACAAGCACCTATCAGCTTGACGGGAATCCATGCAACCGCAACAAGTACTGAATTTGCTGTGCCAACTGCTGCCACCAGTATTCACTTTGAATATCTAGTTAGCGATTTGGATAATCCTAATCTTAACCAATTGCTGGCAGTTGCAGTTCTCAGTGGCGAGAATTTTGAAATTCGCGAGTTTCCCCGCAGCCATGAATTTTTTGGTTCTAGCCAAGTCGGTTGGCAGCAAGGCCGAATTGATCTTGTTGGTTATCGTGGCAAAACGATTAAATTGCAATTTATTAACCCAACTTGGGGTAATCCGACCAGTCAAATTAGTACTTTACGGCTTGTACAAGATGTGTCGGGTTGGGAAACTTCGAATCATCAACTGATTAAGGTAGATACTAATCCAGACCAAGGAAATCATTTGTATCTGCATGGGCATACCACCCAATTAACCTCACTTGATTTTACCGTGCCGCTGACTGCCCAACAAGTGCGTTTTGCTTATCAATCAGGCTTTATAAATGATGATGCAGCCCGTCAACGAGTTGCAATTAGTATCCTAAGTGGCGAATCCTTTCATATTTCCACAGCCTTGCCTCACTATTATTTGTTTAGCTCAACCAACCAGGGCTGGCAAAGTCTAGCCATCAATCTACAACGATTCCAAGGCCAAGTTATCAAATTACGCTTTCAATTAGAAACTCATCAAATGGCTTATTTGCGACTAGATAGTTTTGAAATCGCTCAAGTAGTCGAGGGTTGGTCGAGCAGTGAACATGCACCCGTTAACCTAGCAGCAAATGGCTCTAATGGGCAGAGCATTCAATTTGCTGGGAATAATGCGACATTTACGAGTGACGCTTGGACTGTCTTATCAGATACCCAAGCACTGCAATTTAGCTATAAAACCCAACATCCTGAGTCCTGGTGGCGTTCAGTAATCGAAGTAAATGTGTTAAGTGGCAATAATTTCGAAATTATTACGCCAATTGGCTGGGTTCATGGCAGCGGCAATGATCCTGATAATGGCTGGCATGAGGCTAATCTCAATCTAGCTCAATTCCAAAATCAGCTAATTAAGCTTCAATTTAAGCATCAAGGCCATGGTTACTCCACCTCGTGGATTGATAATCTTGAGTTGATTGCTGGCCCAACTTCTAGCACTCAGGGAAGTCAAGCTGCTCCCGATAATGCTTTTATTGAACTTTCGCGAGGCGGCCAGCATGTTACCAGTTCGAGTTTTGATCTTGCAAGCGATAGTCAATTCTTACGTTTTAAGTATCAAATTGGCAATAAAGATCATGGTAATGCCCAGCATCATTTAGCAGTTGAAGTACTCTCTGGAGCCAATTTTACAACGATAACCAGGATTGATCAGCATCAATTGCGCTATGCACTGAATGATGGCTGGAAGATCGCGCAATTGCCAATTCAGCAATTCCAAAATCAAACGATCAAAATTCGCTTTATTGCCCCTGATTGGGTCTCTGCCCCAATTGTGCGGATTGATAAGGTCGCTTTGCTCAGCCCACGCGCCACGCTTACGAATCCGATCGCTGCTAATGGCACAGCCTATTTGAATGTCCCACTCACCGAATTAGGTGGTCCTACTACAACCGCGACAATGACCATTACCTCACTCGTTGTGTACGATGAATATTTAGATATGGCGGGGCAAGTAAATTATAGTGGTGTGAGCTACTCATTTGCCTTAACGGGCGATCTCTATCATTCAAACCTTGGTACATCTGGCGATATTGTGGCTGAGCTTCAAGACACGACCAAAACCTTTGATTCTTTATATTTTGCTATGCGGCAGCAGCCATTTGGACCACAAACCGATCCTTCAATCACTAACGAAAATCTATCGTTATATCTCAAACGTCAGGGAACACGCGAAGCCACGCTGATTGATCTTGGTCTGAATGACCCAAGTAATATGCTGCTAACCCCAATATTCCAATCTAGCTCGCTTAGCCCTGCTGAGTATGGCAGCGATTATTGGTTTGGCAAACTGGTTGAGCCTGAATCAACCTTTGAAGCGCTGGGTGACCCACATGAAAAGAAGTGGACTTGGACTCGCAGGACTGTTGGCAAAGATTGTTCATTATTCCAACAGCTCATTTTTGGGATTGTAATTACAGTTCCAGATATTGATATTGGTATAAATAGTGGAGAATTTGGAAGCCAATTAGAAGTCCTTGCAGCGATAACGAATGGATATGTTACACCAGGGCAATCTTGGCCTGACAGTTCATGTGATATCTATGATGAAGATAATGCAGGCGTGACCTTGGGATCTAAGGATGATCCAGTAACAGTTAAGTTTGTATCCTCAGGCAATGGTTTAACAGGTAATGCAGCACAAGGTGATTATCTAAGCCATGCATTATTTGGAGGTAAGGCGACTAGATTTAAAAAGAATAATTCACTGTGGTTTGATCAATTCATTGGGGATTTGATTAAATCAATTGATATGGTTTCAAAATTCTACTCAACCCCAATCTCAGTTGGTGATGTAGCTCAACTCTTCCCAGAAGGTACCCCAGCTATGGATGATAAACCAGCTTTATCAAATAGTATGATCCTCAACGACTGGGATGATAATCCTAATACGAAAATCAAGGTAGTAAAAATACCATTCCAACAAGCGATATTAGTTAATAGAGAAAATTATTTTATGGCCTTACTGAATGTAGCGTGTAAGAAACAAAATTTTAAAAAAGATATGCAATTAAAAATATTCTGGGATGTTTCATTATATGATAATGTGACCAAAAAAGAACTAAATCAGGGTTTATATAATAAAACATTCTTAATTGATTATAAGAGTGGGCCTTGTAATAAGTAGTTAGTTTGAATAGCCATAACGATAGCTTGGTATAAACAGTAGGCTATCGTTATGGCGCAACAAAGGAGTTACAATGACCTCATTTCAACGTTGGTTAATGTCCGCTTTAGCGCTGAGCTGTTTGGTGCTTAGTTTTTACAGCTATACAATCAATCACAACCTAGAGGTAGTAGAAGATCGCCAGCGCGGGCAAATTGCGACTACAGGGCAATCATTATGGTTCAGTTGGTATCATTGTGCTGATAAACTTACTTGGGCTTTAAGAGCGGTTGATAGTAAGCAACAAGCAGATGTTGTGACCTATCTTTATACTGCACGAATTCATTGTAGCTCAGCTTCTGAATTTACCTATAACTATAATGCTGCCTTAGATTGGTCAATCAAACCTTGGTGGAATCTAGGCCTTGGCTCAGGCGATGTTATCGGATTTGTGCGTTTATTCTATTACTACTCATCCCAAATAGGGTCTATTATCAGCTCAATTAGAGAGGATGGCTCAGTTAGTCCAGCCAACCGTGCTCGAATCCAGCAACTTTATGAAGATCTTGAAACACTTACCGAGCAAATACCTGAAGCAATGCTGCAAGAGGGCGATATTGCTAAAATCCACGAGGCGCTTGCGGGATGGTGTGGAATGGTCAATGATGTCAAAGCTAAAGAAACAATTATCTTAACCGACGAACAATACCTAGGTGTTTGCGAGAAAGACCCATTCGCAATAAACCCTGTATCAGAAACTGGTCGTTAACTATATTCACTTCCAACAATCCCTGTATCTCGTGAATATTGGGTTGTATTCGCTGATGGTCTTTCTAACTATTTTTAGTGCTTCAAGAATTGTCCGTTGGTGGCTTGATGATCCTTGGTATCTATTAGATTATGCAACATTCATTTGGTTTCCGATTGGGTTGTTACTGCTGAATCCCTTGATTTGGCAAAGAATGTATGCATTGACAACCTTGGTAATCACCGGAAGTAGCTTGCTATTGCTGAATATATTTCTCATGGGCTTTATGCGGGTCGATTTTAGTGATGCTGATCAAATTGGTTGGGGCGTGGTAACCCTATTTTCGGTGGCAATAACCTTGATTGTTTGGCATCGAGCTGCGCCATGGCGTAAGTTCAATCGGTAAATTGATACACGGATAAGCATGCTAGATGATTGAACATCTTTGAAATAGCTGACTCCAAACAACCAAGATCTAGCATGCACTATTTTTCTATAGCTTGAACTAAAACACTGGATGAGCAAAGCATTACAATTGGCAAAATTCACCTCAACCGACCCCTATAAAGGATGGGCAAGCTCTAGGCGATCCGCTATCATACAGTTGTTACACCAATCAACCTAGGATCAAAAATAAATGCTTGCTTATTGGATTAATTTGGTATTTGTGGTGCTTGAAACGGCTTTGGGCACGTTTATTTTGGCCCGCGCTAGCCATTATCGCCCAGCCCGAATCTTTTTTGGGTTAACCTTATGCTTAGTGGTGATTAATAGCACATCGCTTGCCCGTAATTTAACAAATGATCGTGCTATTGCATACGGGTTGGTTGGAATGGCCCTAGTGAGCCTTGGGCTGCTCTTTTGGTTGATGTTGCTCTTGTTTGCGGCGTTGTTTATGCCACAATGGTGGGAAGGCTCACGCCCAATTCGTCTGATTTCATTGGTGTATGGCCTATCGATTGGCTTATTAGCGCTTGATCTGCTTGGGCAATTTGGCTGGTTCACTGCGGATATCGAGTTCGTAGATGGAATTTATCGGCCAATCGCTGGGCCAGCGGCGGGTTTAATGTTGGCTTTATTTAGCCTGGGGTGGTTGGTACAGCTTGGATTGTTGGGCATGGCATTTTGGCGACAACCAGCAACCCGCCGCTCCATTAGTTGGTTGGCTTTTGCAATTCTCTTTTCAGCATTGACTAACTCGGTATTGGGGATTGTTAAGCTTGAGCCAAGTGGTCAGTTGGCAAGTGTGCTACAAACGTTGCCCTTGGTTTTAAGTTTGACCTACATTGTTTTGCGTGGCAGTTTGTTTCAGACCAAGCAAGTGGCGGTGGAGCAGGCTTTGCAAACCATGAGCGAAGCGATGGTAGTCGTTGATCGCGAAGGAATGATTGTGTATCTCAATAATGCAGCCCACCAGCTTGGTTTGCAAACTCAACAACCACTTCCACAGACATTCCAAGCGATTGGGGTTGCTGCTGCTGATGTTGAGGCGTTGGCTAAAGCATTAGCTCAGCCACAAGTACAAGCTTTTACCCAAACGCTAGCCTTGGGAAACCCGTTGCGCTTACTGGAAAATGCGGTATCGCCAATTTTGGATAGTGCAGGGCAGAGCCAAGGTTCGATGTTGTTTATTCGGGATATTACCGAGTTGGAGCGGCGCACGGCTTTGCTGGAGCAGGAACGGCGGCGCTTGAGTATGACAGTAGAACAACTTGAGCAGGAACAATCCCAACGCCATCAATTGGCTCAGGCAGTGCAGTTGCTTTCATTTCCAACGATTCCAGTTTTGCCAGGCGTGCTGGTTCTGCCACTAATTGGAGTACTCGATCAGCAGCGAATTACTGAATGCCAACGAGTTCTGATGGAATCCTTGAATCAGCAACCAGTTCAACGGTTGTTGATTGATTTGACGGGAGTGCAGTTGATCGATGCTGAAGGTGCAATTGGGATACAGCGAATGTTACGGGCAGCTTATTTGCTTGGTGCACAAACGACATTAATTGGGGTGCGGCCTGAGGTGGCTCAAGCCTTGGTTGGGATGGGCACTGATTTGCTGAATGTCGCTACCGCCGCAACCTTGCAGTCAGCAGTTGGTCAAATTATTGCCAAAAACCAGGCCACGCCAAACTTAAAATAATGGCGTGGCTCATGCGATTAATGCTTAGCGTGGGCGAATAGCTAGGCCTTGTAATTCAAGCGCATATTCAACCCCAGCTTGCAAGTTGGCGCGAGTAACAATCCCAGTCAAATCAATGCCCAATTGGACAATCGTTTGGGCAATTTCAGCGCCAATCCCGACCAGCACCACGGTTGAGCCGAGCAAACGCGCAGCGCGGGCAGCTTGCAACAGGTAATTAGCAACGCCAGTGTCGATCACCGGAACGCCCGTAATATCCAAAATCACAACATCGGCGCTATAGGTGTTGATAGCTTCGAGTAAGGCTTCCATAATTTGGCCAGCTCGCCGCGAATCAACCGAGCCAATCAGTGGCAATACCAAAATTCCGCCATAAACCGGCACAATTGGTGATGAAACTTCGGCTAAAGCGGATTCTTGGTTGGAGATAATTTCGATCTGGGCATCTTCATAGCCATTGAACATACCCATCATGCCTTCTTCGGTTAGCTCATGCAAGCGTTCGACCATTTCTAGCAAAAGGGTTGGATCTTCAGCATAGTATTTGCGAAATGTATTGGCAGTCGCTTGATTAATGCTACGTAAGACTTGTTGAACGCTGTTTAATGGAATATTTTGGCGGAAGCGCTCATAACTGATCGCTCGCATATGTTGTTGGTACGCATGAACATCTGGCTGACGTAAATCGCGAATTAATGCATCAATAGCGGCAACAGCTCGTTTTTTAAGTTCATCACGCGCCATTTTGCTATATTCAACCACATTGGCTTGAATTAATTCGATCGTCGAGTCGATAATTTCATCAAAGTGTTTGGTATAAAAAGCTGCTAAATCGGACATAGTTGCGAGTCCTCCTAAACCTTAGGGTTTTTTGATTGCGATAAAAATGTCAACCTACTGCGAGCTGCCGAGTCTCTAAAACTATGCTGATTTAACAGCGTTGAGCCTAATTAACGTGGGCGAATCGCCAAACCTTGTAAATCTAGGGCGTATTCGATGCCCGATTGTAAGTTGGCACGGGTGACGATGCCCGTAAGATCAATGCCCAATTGAACAATCGTTTGGGCAATTTCAGCGCCAATCCCTACCAAAACCACGGTTGAACCGAGCAAACGCGCGGCGCGAGCCGATTGCAGCAGATAGTTGGCAACCCCAGTGTCGATCACTGGAACACCCGTAATATCTAAAATCACGACATCAGCGCTGTAGCTATTAATCGATTCAAGCAGCGATTCCATAATTTGGCCTGCTCGCATCGAATCGATTGAGCCAATCAAGGGCAAAACCAAAACCCCTTCATAAACAGGCACGATTGGCGATGAAACTTCGGCCAAGGCATAGGTTTGCGATGAGATAATTTCATCTTTGTGTTGCTGAAAGCCTTCATAAACACCTGCAATTGCGGCGGTCGTAATTTGATGGCCTTTTTCAATCACATTAATTTGATCAACGGTACTTTCGGGGTAGGCTTGGCGCAAACCCTGAATCATAATATCGGTGGAAAGGAGCAAAACCTGCAAGAAATCGCCAATCGGAATACCTTGTTGCGCCCGTAAGTAACTCGTTTCGCGCCAATAATCAGGAAAAGCTTTGGGGTGCTCTGTATCTAAATCGCGAGCATAGGGATCAAGCCCAGCGATGACGCGTTTGCGAACGTCATCACGTGATATTTTGCCGTAGGTAGGAATTTGGATTTGCAAGGTAGTAATGATGGTTTCGACGATCGATTCTTCGTGCTGCTTGAACATTTCGTAATAGTTGGTCATGCAGGCTCCTTGAATGGCTGGCAACGTTTCCGAATTGCCAAGGTATCTCGCTTCTTAGGTTGGCCAACGGAAGGGTTTCTCTACGACCCTTCCGTTGTTTGGCCAAAAACTTATTTGATCACGATATTGACCAAGCGATTTGGTACCACAATTTGCTTGATGATGGTTTTGCCCTCGACCAAGGGGGCAATCTTTTCATCAGCCAAAGCGGTTGCAATGATGCTTGGTTCATCGGCGGTGGCGGCTACCTGTATTTTACCGCGAACTTTACCATTTATTTGCACTGGCAATTCAATCGATTCGTCGATCAACATGGCTTCATCGTAACTTGGCCAGGCCTGCAAATGGACGCTTTGGCTGTTGCCCAAAAATTCCCACAATTCTTCAGCAATATGCGGGGCGATTGGTGCTAACAACAAGGTCAAGCTTTCGGTTGCCTTGCGCCAGGTTGCAGTGCCATAAACATCGGTTTCGCGAGCTTTCATCAATTCGTTGACAAACTCCATCAGGCCAGCAATGGCGGTGTTGAAGGCAAAGCGCTGCAAATCGTCGCCAACTTTTTTGATGATCCGATGGGTTTGGCGCTCTAAGGTACTGGCATGGCCCGCAGCATCGTGACGTTGCGGCGTATCAGTCACGACACGCCAAGCCCGATCCAAAAAGCGCACGCAGCCTTCGATCCCGCGATTGTTCCAAGGGGCGCCTTGCTCCCACGGGCCGATGAACATCAAGAAGGTGCGCACGGTATCAGCACCATATTGCGCTACCAACATATCTGGGTCAATCACATTGCCACGTGATTTCGACATTTTATTACTATCTTCGCCTAAAATCACACCTTGGTTGATCAAGCGGGTCATTGGCTCGTTAGCGCTGACCAATCCCATATCACGCATGGCTTTCCACCAAAAACGGGTGTACAACAAGTGCATCACGGCATGTTCGCGGCCACCTGTGTATTGATCAACTGGCAACCATTTGTCGGTAATAGCCTTGGTAAAGGGCGCATTGGTTTCGTGTGGGCTTAAGTAGCGCACTTGATACCACGACGAATCGACAAATGTATCCATTGTGTCGGTGTCGCGCTCAGCTTCGCCGCCACAGGTTGGGCATGTGGTAAAGCGCCAAGTTGGGTGCAATTTCAAGGGCGATTCGCCTGTTGGCTTGAAATCAACACTATCGGGCAGCAACAATGGTAATTGATCTTCTGGCACGGGTACAGTACCACATGTTGGGCAATAAATCATCGGGATTGGCGTGCCCCAATAGCGTTGGCGGCTGACCAGCCAATCACGCAAACGATAATTAATCGCTCGTTTGCCCAATTGCTCAGCTTCCAACCAGTTAATCACGGCTTCTTTGGCCTCGGCTGAGCTTAAGCCATCGATTTGGCCTGAATTGACGACCGTGCCATAGGCTGGTTCGGCTGTTTCCAAGGGGGTTTCGGCAGTTTGTTCAGCTTGTACAACGACGCGTTTGATTGCCAAGCCAAAGGTTTTGGCAAAGGCGAAGTCGCGTTCATCGTGGCCAGGCACTGCCATGATCGCGCCAGTGCCATAGGTCATCAGCACATAGTCGGCAATCCAAATTGGCACACGTTCTTGGCTGGTTGGATTGATCGCATACGCACCGATCCATACGCCAGTTTTGGGCTTTTCGTCATCGGTCGATTGGCGCTCAACTTCGGTTTTGCGAATGGCTTCGGCTACATAGGCATCGACGCTGGCTTTTTGCTCGACACTGGTTAATTTGGCAACCAACGGGTGCTCAGGAGCCAACACCATAAAGGTTGCCCCCCACAAGGTGTCGGGGCGAGTTGAAAAGACCGTAATTGGGTCGCCAGCCTCAGATTTGAAGGTGATTTCGGCCCCTTCTGAGCGACCAATCCAGTTGCGTTGCATGGTTGTGATGCGCTCAGGCCAATCCAACCCCGAGAAATCCAGCAATTCATCAGCGTATGAAGTAATTTTGAAATACCATTGATCCAAATCGCGCTTGGTGACTAAGCTGTCGCAACGTTCGCAGCGCCGTTCATCGCCGACAACCTGTTCGCGGGCCAAGGTTGTATTACACTTGGGACACCAATCGACCGCTGAGAATTTTTTATAGGCTAAGCCACGTTTGAAAAATTGAATAAAAAACCACTGATTCCAGCGATAATATTCAGGGTCGGCGCTAACAATTTGCTGATCCCAATCGACCATCATGCCCATTGATTGCAACTGGCCACGCATGTATTCAATGTTGGAATAAGTCCATTTGCGCGGATCTAAGTTGTTTTTGATCGCGGCATTTTCGGCGGGCAAGCCAAAGGCATCGAAGCCCATTGGGAAAAAGACGTTGTAGCCACGCATGCGCATATAGCGGGCATGCACATCGCTGGGCGACATGGCATACCAATGGCCAATGTGCAAATTGCCCGATGGATAGGGCAACATGGTGACAGCATAATGTTTAGGTTTATCGCTGTCTGGCTCGAAGCGATAAATGCCGTCGCGTTCCCAACGTTCGCGCCATTTTGGCTCGGTGATGCTACTATCATAGCGAGTGGCCATCATCAACTCCTTGGCTAAAAATATCTGCAATTGGTAAAAATCTACAACTTTTCTGCTCAACCAATCATCATTTCACCACCCTTCCGTGATTGGGTGGGATTCAGCATCGATTGGCATTCCCTCACCCCAACCCCTCGCCCGCTGTGGCGGGAGAGGGCATTCCACTTGTCATGCTACGGTGGTCCCCCTCGCCTGCTGGGCGGGAGAGGGGGCTATGGGGTGAGGGAACTAAACAAAAATCTAAAACAAAAAACCCCGAACCCATGTCAGGGACGGAGCAAAACCCCGTGGTACCACCCTGCTTATGAGCCGAAGCACATCACTCGTAGGCGCAATAACGGGCGCACCCGCCACCAACTACTAAGCCGAAGCTGTTCCCTGATGGGGCATAAACGGGCGAGTTGGGCGCTAGGTGTAGCTTTGCACCAGCCAGCTACTCTCTGTAAAAACGCGCTTAATACTCCCGCGAACCAGATTAAGTTATTTAGGGCGATTATACCACGGCTTGATTTGTAGACATCAATCCAAAGATTGAGTTAGTTGCAAAAAATAAAATTTTTAGTAAAATGAGACCGATCCCAATAATCAATCACGATTATTGCTCAGCCCCACGATGAAGTGCCTCATACCTCGCGTCATCTAGGCCCGCTGTTGCTCCTACACCACGCACCGTCCGAGGAAGGCTGCTCGCTTAATTCGTCCATTGGCGGACATAGTACCAAGCATTCTTAAACGCAACACCTTTGGATCGCAGTCTCTGGAACCGGTCTCTTTAGCGAACACGTTCGAGTACGAATGCTGGTTTGGCTACTTTCTCTGCAATGCTGCAACAACTGAATAATCGAAGCTTGACACACTTACAACCTTACTAGGTTGGCTTTGCTGTGCTCAAGTCAGGGGGCAGTCGGTTCAATCGCGCTGGTCTGGTCGATTGAATCGGCTGTGGTTGGCACTTGTTGCCGTAATCTCGCTGTGTGGAGGAAATAGCATGGCCCGATTTTCTTTGGTGCGCCAACTGGTTTTGGCGTTGCTGCTAGTGGGTTTGGCATTGCCTGTTGTGCAACCAAGCGCCGCCCAAACTTCGGCAAATACTCAAGCATCCAGCAAACTGTTGATCGATACTGGTAGCTCGGCGAGTCGTTTCGCCCAAGCTCATGGTAAATTGCTGGTCGATTATGGGGCATTTGGGTTGTGGCAGATTGCCGATAGCCAAATGAACCAGGTTAAGCAATTGGCTGGTGCGACAACCAGCGATTTGGATACGCTTAATTTTCGCGGGATTCGGTTTAACCCATTGAAGGCCCAACCAAGCCTCAAATTAACTCAAAGCCCAACCACTGAGCCTCAATTGTGGTTGGTGCAATTTATTGGCCCAATTAAAGATGCTTGGCTGGAGCAACTCACCAAGGCTGGAGCCGAATTGGTGATTTATGTACCGAGCAATAGTTATTTGGTTTGGGCTGATGGCGCGAGCCTGAACAAGCTCAATCAATTACAACAAACCAGCCAGGTTATTCAATGGATGGGGGTTTATCAGCCTGAATATCGTTTGGCTCAGGAGTTACGCACTAAGGCAAGTAGCCCCAAGAAAGCAGAATTGGTTGATGTCAGCGTGCAAATTTACAATGCTGGCGATGTGCAAGCCTCGGTTGATGCAGTAATTGCGGCGAGTAGCAAACTGCATGCACGGCCATGGCAACTGCTCAATTTCACCACGCTTTCAGTCCAACTCAGTGAAACTGAACTAGCAAGTTTGGCCCAACGAGCCAATATCTACAATATTGAGCCTTGGAGCGAGCCAGAGCTGTTTGATGAACGTCAAGGCCAGATTATCGCTGGTAATGTGACGACGCTGAATGGCAAAACCGTGCCAAGTGGGCCTGGCTATTTAAGCTGGTTGCAAAGCCAAGGCTTGCCCAATAACCCCGCTGAATATCCAATTGTTGATGTAGTTGATGATGGCGTTGATGATGGCACGATCAATCCATTGCATCCTGATTTGTATCTGAATGGCGTGCGACCTGGAACTTCGCGCATCAGCGCCACGACCAATTGTACTACCGACCCGCGCGGCAATAGTTTGGCGGGTCATGGTCAGATCAACGCCGGAATTATCGGCGGCTACAACAATCTCACAGGCTTTCCCTATATCGATGAAGCTAGCTCGGGGATTGCTGGCGGCTATAATATTGGGCTTGGAATTGCGCCCTACACCCGTATGTCTAGCACCAAAATCTTTCGCAATAGTGGCGCATTCAGCATTAGCAATTGTGATGGTGGCGATAGCTACGCCGATATTGTGACCGCTGGTTACGAGCATCAAGCGGCGATTACCTCGAATAGCTGGGGCCAGCCTGGTTCGATGGGCGCGTATAACATCTATTCGCAGCTTTACGACCAACTAACCCGCGACGCGAGCAGCGACGATACGGGTAACCAAGCCATGTTGCATATTTTTGCCGCAGGCAATGTGGGTGAATTTGGTGCAAATACGGTTAGCGCACCGAGCACCGCCAAAAACGTGATTTCAGTCGGCGCAACCGAAAATGTGCGTGATGAAGGCGTTTTGGATGGCAACGGTTGTGAGATTTCGCAAGCCGATAATGCCGATGATTTGGCGGTTTTTTCGGGCAAAGGCCCAACCGATGATAGCCGAATCAAACCCGACATTATGGCTCCTGGCACGCACGTGGTTGGCCCAGCGCCCCAAGAATCGGGCTTTTGGGGCGCTGGTGTTTGTGGTGGTCTAACTAATCCATATTATCCCGATAACCAAACCCTTTACACATGGTCGAGCGGTACTAGCCACTCAACTCCTGCTGTGGCAGGCGCAGCTTCATTGCTCTATACCAAATATCGTACAAACTTTGGCAATGGGGCAACCCCAAGCCCAGCTATGCTCAAGGCCTATTTGTTGGCTTCGAGCCGCTATTTGGATGGCATGAACACTGGCGGCAATTTGCCAACCAATCAGCAAGGTTGGGGCGATGTCTACTTGAAAACCGCCCTCGATAGCACCCCTAGAATTGTGGTTGATCAAAGCCATGTGTTCGGGGCGAGCGGCGAAAGTTTCAGCCAAGTTGGCCAAATTGCCGATAGCAATAAACCCTTGCGCGTCGCCATCACGTGGACGGATGCAGCGGGGGGGACTACTGGCGATGCCTTTGTCAACGACCTTGATCTTGAAGTGACAGTTGGTGGTCAAGTTTATAAAGGCAATGTCTTCGATGGAGCGCTCTCAACAACTGGTGGCGTTGCCGATGCCAAGAACAACGTCGAATCGGTCTATCTGCCAGCCGGGGCAAGTGGCGCGATTCAGATGCGGGTGATTGCTCGTAACATTGTTGGCGATGCAATTCCTGGCAATGCTGATAGCACCGACCAAGATTTCGCCCTCTATGTTTACAATGCTAGCGAAGGTGCGATCGGCACGGTGTCAGGGCGGGTGAGCAACGCCAGCAATGCACCTGTTGCCAATGTGCGAATTGCCACCAGCAATAATTTGAGCACCTTGAGCGATGCCAATGGTAACTATCGTTTGGTATTGCCGGTTGGCACATATGCCCTGACGGCTAGCTTAAATGGCGTATTTCAAAGCGTGCCAACGCTAACTGTTGGCCAAAATGCCCAAATTAGCCAAAACTTTACCTTGGTGTATGGCAGCATTAGCGGGGTGGTGCGCGATAGCTTCACGCCAAGTTTGCCAATTGTTGGAGCCTTGGTTTCAACCGCTGGCTTCAGCACCTTTACTGACAGTTCTGGTTCGTATCAAATTCCGGTGGCCGCGCCGGGCATGGTGGCGCTGAATGTTCAGGCTGAGCGTTACACTCCCCAGCAGCAAAATCTGAATGTAGTTGCCAATACGACCACCACAGGCAATTTCAATTTGGCGGCGGGCGCGGTTGAAGGGCTGATTAGCGATGCCAGCAGTGGCCTAGCAGTCAAGGATACTGTGGTCACGCTTGGGAGTTACTCGGTCAAAACCAATGCGGCGGGCTACTACAGTTTGCGCTTGCCGTTGGGCAGCTATAGCGTTGGGGCCAGCAAAGTTGGCCTGATCGCCGAAACGCAGAATTTGACCCTCAGCAATGGCATGACCAGCACATTAAACCTAAGTTTGGTCCCATTGTTGAGCTATACACCAAGCAATTTGAGCCAAAGTTTCGAGTTTGGCGCGGCTCCGATTAGCGATAGCTTGAGCTTAGAATTAACCAACAATACCACTCAGCCGATTAGCTATAGCCTGCGTGAATTGAGTGATGCTGGCTTTACGCCTGCCCGCAACCAACAACGGATTTTGGTGGTACTGCGCACTGGCAGCGATGATGCTAACGCCGTAACCATCCCGCTGAATCAGCTGGGCTATGCATACGATCAGATTGAATTTGGCGAATTTGCCACAATGAGTTTGACCGATATTCAGGCCTACGACGCGCTGATTTATCTTGGGACAACCGATACTGCTGCCAACAACCCGCAAGAAGCCAAATTGGCCGAATATCTCGATGCTGGCGGGCGGTTGTTGATTGCTGATAACGATTTGGGCTTCTTCACGCGTACTGGCAGTTTTTATCAGCAATATCTTGATGCGAGCTATGGCGACGACGATCCTGAAACTGCTAATTACAACTTAATTGGGCTAGATTTCATGGCCGGAATCAATCCCATGGTGGTTGATTTCACGCCCGATTATTTCACGCCTGGCAGTTCATCTCGGGCGATCTTCCGCTATAGTGATGGCTCGGTTGGCGGCTCGTACATTGAGCGCAACGGCTACCAAGCAATTTATTTGGCAGTTGATTTCCGTAACTTTGGCACGAGCGCCTTTGGTGAGCCGATCGAACGCGATATTATTGAGGCGAGCCTTGATCAACTGTTTGGTGGGGCTGATCATATTTCTTGGTTGGAACTTGGGCCGTTGCGCGGCGAGGTGTCAGCAGGCCAAACTAGCTCGGTGGTAGTTAGCTGGTTCCCCGATCGGCTGAGCCAACCTGGAACCTACACTGGCACGGTGGTTTTAGCCCAAACAGCGGTCTACACCCAAACTGCCGAAATTCCAGTCAGCATTACAATTACACCCAATTCCAGCCAAGCCCGACTGAGTGGGGTTGTAACTGGATCGGGAGTTTGTAGCAATAGCCCCGCACCATTAGCTAATGTATTGGTGACGATCAACGATCAACAAGGCTTGGTTACAAGCGTGCGTACCAATAGTGCTGGCGAATATGTGGTGTTTGTGCCAGCGGGCGGCGAGTATAGCCTTGAATTTAGTGCTACCGACCACGTTGGTAGTAGCCAAAGCGTTACTGTTGCTGACGGTGAGCCAAGTGTTAATAATGTGCAATTGCGACTGGATAAAGGTTGTCTGATTGTTGGGCCACATGCGATCAATACCAATGTGGTGTTTGGTGAAAGCACAACCGAGCCGCTGTTTGTAATCAGCACCGGAGCGCAACCGCTCGATGTGGCAATTAGTGAAACCCGTGCCAAAACCGTCAACAGCGGCGATCTAACGCTGACCGAAGTTGATTACAACTGGATCGAAGCCAGCGACGGCACGAATTTGAATATGGGTGCTTACGATTTGGTCAATATCGTCACGCCATTTCCGATTAATTTGTATGGCGTGAGCACCACCGATTTGCGTATCTCGAATAATGGGGTGATGATCCTCAACAACCTAACTGGCTTGATTGAAATCTTCAATCCCAGCCTTGAGAATGCCATCCATAATTATGTGATTGCGCCCTACTGGGATGATTTGGATGATGAAACTGGTGGTGTGTATTGGAAAGTCGTCGGCGAAGCGCCCAATCGCGCAGTGGTAGTGCAATGGGAAAATCGCCCGCACTACAACAACTGGGATAACACTACCTTCCAAGCGGTGCTCTCAGAACAAGGCGATATTTTGTTCCAATACAAGGATGTTGATTTCAACGAACCATTCTTGGATTTTGGGGCCAGTGCTACGATTGGGGTGCGCGGCACACGCAGCGAGATTGCCCAATATAGCATTGATCGGCCAGTATTGCGCGATCGCATGGCTTTGTGTATCTCACAAACCTGCGATAGCTTGAATTGGCTGAGTGTTAGCCCAAATAAACTTAGCAATTTGACTGGTACGCCATCGAGCTTCCAACAAGTGAGCGTTGCCATCGATACCAGCAACTTTGAGACGGTTGGCGTTTACACCACCAATTTGGTACTGAACCATACCACGCCGCAACCGCCAGTAGTTGTTCCAGTGACTGTCAATGTAACCTTGCCCGAAGGTTATGGCGTGCTGAATGGTTTGGTTGAAACAACCTTGGTTTGTGATGTCAACCCAATACCGTTGGCCAACGTCAAAATTACGATTGACACTGAGCCGCCAACAGTTTTATATACCAATGGCATGGGCAATTATAGCCGCCCAATTCCAGCGGGCAGCTACAACGTCTTGGTTGAAGGCTACCCTAGCGCATTTACCAGTGTCAGCTATCCATTAACGGTTGAGGCAGGCCAGACCTATCAGCAAGATTCGCTGTTACGCTTGAAAGCGCCATGTTTGGATATGAGCAGCACGCCAGCGATTACCGCCACCACCGAATTGAATACCCCGATCACTGCCAGCTTTAGCTTGAGCAACATTGGCGCAGGTGTGCTTGATTGGCAGATTGAAGAACGCTTACCACGCCAAAAAGCCTTAGCGGCCAATGCCCAACGGGCATCAACCCGCCAAGCTGAAGTTCAACCACAGCTGGTTCCGACCAGCGAACGTTTGCTTGATGGCGGCTTCGAGGCCACTACGATTAGCGATAATGTGGCGACCAACCCCTATTGGAGCCAAGATTCGCGCAACTTTGCCAGCTTGCTCTGCACTGTAGAGTGTGATGATATTGTGCCGCATACTGGTGATTGGTTTATCTGGATGGGTGGGATTGGGTCAAACTTTGGCACTGAAACCAGCTATTTCAGCCAAGACTTCAGCCAAACCAGCTTTAGTGCTGGTACATTGAGCTTCTGGTTATCGGTTACCGCGCCGATGGATCGGCCTGATGATTATATGCGGGTGCTGATCAACAATAATGAAGTATTTCGGGTGACTAACGCTGATCGGGCCAATTACAGCAGCTACACGCTGGTAACCGTGCCGATTAATGAGCAAGTGTTGGGTGGTCGCGAGCTGCATAACATTCGCTTTGAAGCTCAGATTGTCCAAGGCGGCAATACCAACTTCTTTATTGATGATCTAAGCCTTGATTTAATCCAAAGCTGTGAGGGCGATGCAGTGGATTGGCTGCATGTTGTTCCGAACAGTGGCAGTATTGCCGCCGATAGCGAGCAAACAATTGATGTCGCGCTTGATCCAACGGGCTTGGCAGTTGGCACGCATACTGCAAGTTTATGCTTGATCACCAACAACCCCAATCGCCAAAACTTACGGATTCCCGTCAGCTTAACCGTTGAACCAGCAACGATCCCGAACTATCCGCTGTATCTACCGCTAATTATGCGCAACTAAGTACATACCCTGATTTTAAAATTCGTTGAGCGAAACCCCCTGTGAATTGAGGATCACAGGGGGTTTTTGTTAAGCAAAGATTAGATTTTGCTGATTAGAATGGGCAATTAAGTTAAATTTGCATAAAAAAATGCTTGCTAGTACAATAGTCCTATCCCCAAAGGGATAATGGATTTAAGAGATTGTTGCCCCGTAGCGCCTCAAACTGAAGCGTTAGAATACGCCCATAGCCAGTGAACGGGCTTTTTTAAGCTATAACTCTCACCAAACCGCGACAATCCCCTTTTGCTGAAAGGAGGGATACAATTTAATATTACTCTTTTGACATTTTAGCCACATGCTCACGATTGTACCTCTTGGAATTGACTGGTATTACATACACACTTGTGTGTGGAGGATGGCATGGCCAAATTCCCCTTCATTCGGCAAGCAGCCCTCATTGCAATGACGCTCTCATTGGGACTTCAAGGTGCGGCGCAACCAGCCCGTGCTGAAGTATTGCGTGCTCCGACTGCAACGACCAAGTTCCTCGTTGAACCAAACAGCCCAGCCAACAAATTTGTTCGCACGAATGGCACATTGATTGCCGATTATGGCTCTTTTTCAGTCTGGCAAGTTGCCACAAGCAACGCCAATAGCCTCAATCAATTAGCTGGCGCACAAGCTGCCGATCTTGATACGATTGGCTTACGGGGAATCAGCTTTAATCCTTTAAAGAGCGTTCCCACGCCACAGCCAAGCCTGAGCCAAAGCCCAACTGCCGACCAACAATTGTGGTTGGTGCAATTTGCGGGGCCGCTCAAGGATGCTTGGTTGGATGAACTGACCAAAGCTGGCGCGGAACGCGTGATTTATATGCCCAACAACGCCTACCTCGTTTGGGCAAATGGCCAAACCGTGGCCAAACTTGATGCACTCAGCAAGAGCAATGGGGCGATTCAATGGGCTGGTGCTTACCACCCCGAATATCGCTTAGCTCCTGAGTTCCGCCAAAAGGCCAGCAACCCCGATGCGAAGGGGCTGGTCGATATTACGATTCAGTTCTACAACAGTGCTACGGTTGAGCGTGATGTGCGCGAAGTACTTGATGCAAGCGCTCAAGTTTACGCGACCCCTTGGCAAGTGCTCAACTTCACCACGATTTCGGTTCAAGTCAGCGAAGCTGCCTTGGCTCCGATTGCTCGCCGCGCCAATGTCTACAATATTGAGGCGTGGGAAGCTCCTCAAAAAATGGATGAGCGCCAAGGTCAAATTATTGCTGGTAACGTAACCACTGCTGGTGGCAAAGTGGTGCCAAACGGCCCAGGCTACCTCTCATGGTTGCAAAGCCAGGGCGTGCCAACTGACCCCAACCAATATCCAATTGTCGATGTTATCGATGATGGCTTGGATAACGGCACGACCTCGCCGATTCACCCCGACTTCTATGTTAATGGGATTCGGCCTGGTGCCTCGCGGATCGCCGCAGTTGGTAACTGTACAGCTGATGCTTCTGGATCAAACCAAGATGGCCACGGTCACCTCAATGTAGGGATTGTTGGTAGCTACAACAACCTGACTGGCTCGCCACACGTTGACGGTGCTAGCTCTGGCATTGCTGGAGGCTATCGCGTTGGTCTAGGTATTTCGCCATTCGGGCGCATGGCCAGCACCAAGATTTTCAACAATGGTGGTAGTTTTGATTTGACCAATTGTGGTGGCGGTAGCAACTACATTGGAATCATTGCGATGGCCTATACCCATGGTGCTGCCATCTCATCCAACAGTTGGGGCTCAAACAGTGGTGGCGCGTATACCGCTTCATCACAAGCCTACGACCAAGGAACTCGTGATGCAAGCAGCACCACTGCTGGCAACCAAGAAATGGCTCACATCGTCGCTGCTGGTAACGCTGGCTCAGGGACGAACACAGTTGGCTCGCCTGGTACTGCCAAGAACGTTATCACCGTAGGCGCAACCGAAAACGTGCGCGACGAAGGCGTGATGGATGGTTGTGATGAGCCAAATGCCGATAACGCTGATGATATCGCTACGTTCTCAAGCCGTGGTCCAACCGATGATGCACGGGTAAAACCCGACATTATGGCTCCTGGAACGCACGTGATGGGTCCAGCTTCACAACAAGCTGACTTTAGTGGTGCTAGCGTTTGTGCGATTGCTGGGAGTGCCTACTACCCAACTGGCCAAACACTTTACACTTGGTCGAGCGGTACGAGCCACTCAACCCCAGCGGTTGCAGGGGCTGCTTCATTGCTCTACACCAAATATCGCACCAGCTTTGGTGGCGGTGTTGCTCCAAGCCCAGCGATGTTGAAAGCCTATATGTTGGCTTCAACCCGCTACATGAATGGTAGCGGTACTGGTGGTACCTTGCCATCAAACAACCAAGGTTGGGGCGATATGAACTTGGCTCCGGCCTTGGACAACACCCCACGGATTGTGGTTGACCAAACCCGCACCTTTGGCGCAACTGGTGAAGAATTTACCCAAATTGGCCAAGTTGCCGATTCAGCCAAACCAATCCGAATTACCTTGGCATGGACTGACGCAGTTGGTAGCACCACTGGTAACAGCTATGTCAACGACCTTGATCTCGAAGTGACAGTTGGTGGCCAAACCTACAAAGGTAACGTCTTCAACGGGGCACTTTCAACCACTGGTGGCACTGCCGATAACAAGAACAACATCGAAGGTGTGTACTTGCCAGCAGGCGCAAGTGGCGCGATTCAAGTTAAAGTCATTGCCCGCAACATTGCTGGCGATGCCATCCCAGGCAATGCTGATACCACCGACCAAGACTTTGCCTTGTATGTTTACAACGGCTCAGTTGGCCCAACCGGTACCTTGACTGGTCAAGTAACCCAAAGCAATAGCAACCCAGTTGTTGGCGCAATGGTTCGCACCAGCGGTGGTTCAAGTGCTTTGACCAACGCCAGTGGTAACTACAGCATGATCGTACCAGTTGGTACCTATGCTGTAACCGCTAGCTTGCAAGGTGCGTTCCAAGTTGTCCCAAGCGTATCAATTACCGAAAATGTCACCACGACCCAAAACTTTGTGTTGAGCTATGGCTCGATCACTGGAACGGTGCGTGATGCCTTTAGCCCAAGCAACCCAATTATGGGGGCAAATGTTTCGGTGATTGGCTATAGCACCACAACCAACGCCGCAGGCCAATACACCATTCCGGTGGCTAATGTTGGCTCAACCACGGTAACGGTCAGTGCGCCGAAATATGCCACGCAATCACAATCGGTAACGGTGGTTGATGCTGGCACGGCGACCCAAGACTTCACTTTGGCGGCTGGCGCGGTCGCAGGGATTGTGACCAACAGCGCGAACGGCGCACCGGTTGCCGATGCAACGGTCGCCATCAGCAACCAATATGTTAAGACTAAAGCTGATGGTAGCTTTGCTATTCGCTTGGAGCCAGGTAGCCATACCCTGACGGCTTCGAAGATTGGCTTTGCTGCTGATAGCGCTAGCTTGACGATTAGCAATGGGGTTACGACAACCCAAGATCTGGAAATTACCCCAGCCTTTGGTTATACCCCAGCCAGCTTGACCCGCACCTTTACCTTTGGTGATGCACCATTCACCGATACTGTTGGCTTAGAATTAACCAACAATGGTACTCAGCCATTTACCTACACCATTCGCGAAAATGGCGCAACTGGCTTTACCCCAGCAGTCAATCGAGCTGGCGGCAACGTCTTGGTGGTTCAACGCAACTCGGCCACTTCGGCCACTGCTGCAACCACAGCCTTGACAGCGCTTGGTTATACCTTTGAATCAATTGATAACGTTGCATTCGAAGCCCGTAGCTTGGCCAACTTGCAAACCTTTGATGCAGTAATCTTCCTTGGCACAACTAATGCAACCGCCAACAATGCCAGCGAAGCAAAACTTACCGAATACCTCAACGCAGGCGGTAAGTTGTTTATTGCTGATAACGACCTTGGCTTCTTCACCAACTCAGGTACGTTCTACCGAACCGTGCTTGACTCAACCTATGGTGGTGATGATCCAGGTCAGGCCAATCGAGCCTTGACCGGCTTCGATTTCATGGCTGGTGTGAATGCAGCCTCAGCCGACGCGTACCCTGACTTCTACACCCCAGGTAGTTCATCGACGGTGATCTTCCGCTATGTCAATAATGCAGTTGGCGGTAGCTTCATCCAACGCAATAACTACAAAGTTGTCTACCTTGCAACCGACTTCGTAAACTTGGGTACGTCAGCTGCTGGCGATACGATTGAGCGCACTGTGCTTGATCGCGTGCTGCAAGCAATTGCTGGTAACACCGATAGCATTCCATGGTTGCAGGAAGCCCCTGCGACTGGCGTGATTGCTGGTGGTGCAAGCACCGATGTGGCAATTGGCTGGAACCCAACCGTCATTACCCAACCTGGCACCTACACTGGTAGTTTGAGCCTTGGCTACTCAGCAGTGATCAGCCAAACCTTTAACATTCCAGTGACGATGATTGTCAACCCAGCCGCTACCCAAGCACGGATTGGCGGTACGGTTGTTTCATCAGGTGTTTGTGATACGATTCCTGCTCCAGCCGCTGGCGCTAAGATTTTGATCACCTATACCAGCGGGGTAACGGCAACAGTTACTACCAATGCCAATGGTGAATATGCCTTCTTCGTGCCTCAAGGTGGTACCTATACCGTTGCCGCTAGCGCCGTTGATCATCTTGGTCAATCGCAAAGCGTCACGGTTGCTGATGGTGCTGAAGTTACCCAAAACTTCACCTTGCGCTTGAACAAGCCTTGTTTGACTGCTGGCCCAGAGTCGTTGAGTGCGTCACTCCAATTGGGTGCTGCCCCTGTAACTCAAACTTTGGTTGTAACCAGCAAGGGTGCTGCTCCGCTCAATGCAACAATCAGCGAGCAAAGCCGCAGCGCCGTTAGCCAAGCTGGCTATACCATCTCGGAAATTCCATATAGCTGGATCGAAGCCAACGATGGTACAAACCTGAACTTGACTGACGATGCTGAAGCCAATATTACCAGCCCATTCACCGTAACCATCTTCAACACCAGCAGCCGCAACTTGCGGGTTGCTAACAACGGTGTTGTCTTGGTTGGTGTAACCACTGGTGATGTCGCCGCAACCAACGAATCGTTGCTAACTGGTGCAACCAACAATGTTATCTCACCATTCTGGGATGATATTGATGATGAATCAGGGGCAACCTACTGGAAAGTTGTCGGTACTGCGCCAAACCGCTCATTGATCATTCAATGGGAAAATCGCCCACACTATAACGGCATTGGTAGTGCAACCTTCCAAGTTGTGATCAACGAACAAGGTGGCATGATTTACCAATACAAAGATCTCGATTACGGCGATCCGTTGTACGACAATGGTTTGAGTGCAACCGTTGGTGTTCGTGGTGCAAGCACAGCTCAAGCTGCTCAATTCAGCTTCAACCAAGCTCGCCTGCGCAGCGAAATGGCCTTGTGTGTTTCCGCTAGCTGTGATGCTATTTCATGGTTGACTGAAACGCCAAACACGATTACTGGCTTACCTGGTACGCCAGTCACCAATCAAGTGGTCAATGTGGTCTTCTCGACCAACGGCCTGACCCAAGCTGGGGTCTACACTGGTAACTTGGTCTTGACCCACAATGCACCGCTACCAGGCGTAACTATCCCTGTAACCTTGACGGTTACCGCTCCACCGAACTTCGGTTCAATTAGTGGGACAATTCAAGGCTTAGCTGCATGTGATGTCTCACCTGCTCCATTAAGTGGCGCAACTGTGACCATCAACACTACGCCAGCAACTGTCTTGACCACCAGCGCTGCTGGATCATACAGCTATAGCTTAGCTGCTGGTAGCTATACGATTACGGTTGCCAAGGCTGGCTATGTCACCCAAACCTATAATGTGACGGTTCCTGCAGCTGGTGCGGTTACCCAAAACGGTCAACTGCGCTTGAATGCACCATGTTTGGATGTGGATACCACGCCAATCAGCGAGACTGTTGGAATCAACACCATCACAACGCAAACCCTGACCTTGGATAACAATGGTGCTGCACCATTGACGTGGACAATTGCTGAATTGGCTGCCAGTGGCCGCCCAGCCCCAACCAGTGGCGAAGCAGCTCCAACCCGCAAGCCAGTTCCTGCTAACCTACGTGGCCTCGGCAGCAAGCAAACCGCTCCTGCTGAAGAAGCAATTCAAGATGGTAGCTTCGAAGCAACTGTTGCTTCAGGTAATACCAACAGCAATCCATTCTGGAGCCAAAGTTCAACCAACTTCGGTGTTGTATTCTGTACAACCAGCTGTTCAACTGGCACTGCCGACGTTCCACACACTGGAACCTGGTTTGCTTGGTTTGGCGGGCTTGACCCAGCCGATAGCCCACCAGATGAGTTGGGTACCTTGTCGCAAACCTTTACTGCAATCGGTAACGCTTCAGGCACTTTGTCGTTCTGGTTGTTCATGAACGAACAAAGTGGCGTTGATACCGACTACCTCAAGGTTAAGATCGATGGTACAACGGTTTATACCGTAACCAATGCCCAAGTTGGCAGCTTCCCAACCTATACCTTGGTAAATGTGCCAATTACCGGCGATGTCTTGGCTGATACCAGCAGCCACACCTTGTTGATCGAGTCGTTCGTTGATGCAAGCGGTAATACCAACTTCTTCCTTGACGATATTTCATTGGATTTGACTGGTGTCTCATGTTCACCAAATGTTGCTTCATGGGTTCGCGCAGTGCCAAATAGTGGCACGATTGCAGCCGATGGCTCAGCCAATGTGGCACTTGAATTCAACACCAATGGCTTGGCCGCTGGTCTCCACACAGTCAACCTGTGTATCCAGACCAACGATACGACCCAACCAAATGTTCAAATTCCAGTTACCATCAACGTGACTGAGAATGTTGATCCAACCCGTAAGATCTACTTACCAATGGTCAGCAAGAACTAAAACAAGCTGGCAGTTACTGAGATTTTTCAGTAACTGCCACTTGATCGGTTAAAGCAAAAGCCGCCTTGGAAATGCTCCAAGGCGGCTTTTGCGTGTGGTATGTTAAACTTCCATCACCACTGGAATAACCATTGGGCGGCGGCGAGTGCGCTCGTACAGGAAACGCCCAACCACTTCTTTGATTTTGCGAGCAGCTGGCGAAGAAACTGCTGGCGAATTGCCCTCGGCGGTTTCTTCCCCATCGCTAAATGCCCGAGCTGGCACGACATAGCTTTCGCTGAACGAGGCTCGTACTGCTTCTTTGGCTCCCTCGATCAAATCGGTTGAATCGCGGGTCGAAACAAAGCCACGGCTCACGATATCAGGCCCAGCGACCAAGTTGCCAGTTTGTAGATCGACTGAAACGACGACCATTAAGATGCCATCTTTGGAAAGCATTTGGCGGTCGCGAACCACTGCCCCACCAATATCGCCGACCGAAACGCCATCGACGAAGACATGACCAACCGGGGCGCGGCTAACCAGTTTGCCATAATTTTGGCTGAATTCCATAATCGAGCCGCCCTCGGCAATCAGCACATTATCGCCATTAAAGCCCATACCTTCGGCCAATTGCTTATACCGAGCTAGGTGGCGATAATCGCCGTGGAAAGGGATAACATACTGCGGTTGTACCAAGTTAAGCAGCATTTTTAGCTCTTCTTGGGCCGCGTGACCAGAAACGTGCACAGGCAAATCTGAACCATAGATCACATTTGCCCCAAGTTTGTACAAATTATCGATCACTTTATAGACCGATACTTCGTTGCCGGGAATTGGTGAGGCCGAGATTACCACGGTATCGCCGCGCTGAATTGAAATTTGGCGATGGTCGCGGTTGGCCATGCGTGAGAGCGCGGCCATTGGTTCGCCTTGACTGCCCGTGCACACAATCGCAATTTGATCATCGGGCAAGTTTTTCATATCGCCTGCCCGAATCAACGTGCCATCGGGAACTTCAAGGTAGCCTAATTCGCGGGCAATTGAGGTGTTGTTTTCCATCGAGCGACCGACTGGCACAACCTTGCGGCCATAATCAATCGCTGCGTTAATTGCCATTTGCACCCGTGAGATATTTGAGGCAAAGGTTGCCATAATTACCCGCCCCGGGGCTGTGGCAAAAATTTGATCAAAGGCATCGCCAACCACCCGCTCCGATGGGGTATAGCCTTTCGATTCAACCCGCACGCAGTCGGTGACCAACACAATTGGGTTGCGGCGGCCAAAATCAACCAAACGATCAATTTCGGTTGGCCAATTATCAACAGGAGTATGGTCAAGCTTCCAGTCAGTGATATACAAAGCCAATCCAGCAGGCGAGGTCAAGCCAAAGCCCACCGAGTCGGGGATGGAGTGGGCAATGTGAAATGGCTCAATCGTGAAGCAACCAAGCTGCAATTTATCGCCTGGGGCAATTACTTTGGTTGCAACTTTATCAGTTAACCGATGTTCTTTGAGCTTGTTCGAGAGCAAACCGAGGGTTAAGGTTGTGCCGTAGACCGTTGGAAAGCCCAAATCGCCAATCAACCAAGGCACGGCTCCAATGTGGTCCTCGTGGCCATGGGTCAGCAAGATACCGCGAATATTTGCAACTTTATCGCGCAAATAGGTGATATCAGGCAACACCAAATCAACGCCTAGCATCTCGCTTTCGGGAAACATCACACCCATATCGCAGATGACAATATCTTCTTCATACTCAAAAACCCACATGTTGCGGCCAACTTCCGATGCGCCCCCAAGTGGGATAACCCGTAATTTGTTTTTAGTCATACGAATACAAACCACAGTGCAAGTAGGCCTGCACTGTCGTCATGGCTCCTTTCTGAATAATCCCAACCCGATGTGGCTGAGAGAGTTGTTAAATAGAATTTTCTTGTACCACTCCACATAACGATGAGTAGCAGTTCTTCAGATCAAGCCTTTGCCCAATTGGGCAAAAGCCTATGCTAGCCACAATGCTGTTTAATTTGGCTCAGCAAGCTTACGAGTTGCCCCGATGTGGCATATAACGGCACTTTGTTGTAATAATGGCGATAAAGCCAACGCCGATACCAACGAGTTTGGCTAAATTCTGGTGCGATCAGTACATCAATCCGCTGAACGTAATCGTCATAGCTATAATTTGGCCGCAATTGAGCCAACGCTTGCCATGGATAGTATTGCAGCAAACCTAGCGTTCGAATCGTCAACCCATCAGCCTCAACATGATAGCTGGTGTTCCACTCCAAGATTAATTGCCAAAGCATGCGTGGCAAGGTTAAGCTCAAACTCAGCAAGAAAAACGCCGTAACTTTTTGGCCATCAGTCCAGGTCGGGGCTTGTTGCCGCCATGAGCTAGGTAATGCCGTTAGTTCTAAACCCAAAAGCTGCAATAAAAGCCACCATGTTGCGAGTAATAAGCCGATGTTCAGCAAGCTCAGCACAATTAATGATCGACGTTGCCGAAAAAAGCTCATTCAGCATCCTTACTAGGTCTAGCAATCAATTGGATGTTCTGGGGTTTCGGCGATGAGACCTTAAAACATTGACATTTGTTGTGGTGGCGTTGTTGGCTCGTCGGTTTCGGGCAGATTTGGCTCAGTTGTTTGGTTCGTTTCTTCTTGCAAACGCTGTTTGAGCCGCGCAATTAGCCGTGGTATCAACTTGATATCGGCGATTGCCTCGGGCATGGCATTCATGTTACGCAGCACATAGGCTGGGTGAAATAAGGGCAAAAAAACTGTTTGGCCTTGGCGTTTAACCCCGCGAATGCCATGAATTTTGGTAATTTTGCCACCAGGGAAAAATTTATTCATCGAATGTCGCCCAAGCGTCGCAATCAACTTGGGAGCCAAAGCCGCAATCTGGCGATCTAAAAAATGGGCACAAGCCGCGATTTCGCTTGGCTCAGGGTCGCGGTTGCCAGGTGGCCGACATTTCACCACATTAGCGATAAAGACTTGTTCACGGGTTAGGCCAATTTCGGCCAACCATTGTTCCAACAAATCGCCCGAAGGCCCGACGAAAGGCCGACCAAGCGCATCTTCACGTTGGCCTGGCCCTTCCCCAATTAATAAAATCTCGGCATTGGCTGGGCCTTCGCCTGGCACTGCGTTGGTTCGGGTGCGACAGAGTGGGCAGGCAGTGCATTGGGCGACTTCTTCAGCAATGGCCGCAAGTGTTGCTGCAGCATGCGTCATAAGCGCAAATTAAACTCAGAGTTCAACAACCTAAGAAATCATGTGTTGATATTGTACACGAATTTAGGCTTGTCTGATTCTCGATAGGTTGGCTATTCGACGCTGACCCGCTGACCAAACTTGCTTTCGGTGCCATTGCGCAGCCGGGTAATATTATCACGATGCGAAACCACCACCGCTAAGGCGATCAAACCACAATATGTTACAATCGCAATATGGCTTTGATCGAGCATAAAAAACACGCCAGCAGTAATCGCGGCGGCAATGCTGGCCAAAATTGAGGCCAACGAAACGTAACGGGTCAATAGTACAACCGCCCACCAAACCAAGGCCGCTGCCAAAAAGCCCCATGGGAAGATGCCTAAAACGCCACCCAAGCCAGTTGCGACCCCACGGCCACCATGAAAGCCAGCAAATATTGGGTAAATATGGCCAACCACGGCAATTGTGGCGGCTAGCACCATGGCCCAAGCATTATCGGGCATGAGCCAACGGGCGGCCCAAATTGCGGCAATGCCTTTGAGCGCATCGAGCACAAAAACCAAGCCGCCATAACGTGGCCCCATGGTGCGCAGCACATTGGTTGCCCCCGTGCGCTTCGAGCCATACGAACGCACATCGATCCCACCAACCATGCGCCCAATCAACAACCCAAAAGGAATCGACCCAAGCAAATAACTGATCACTGCAATCAGCAAATAGTACACAGAGCCTCCTTAGTCTTGTTTTTGGCGTGGTGGTTGGCGGAAAATCGCCCGAGCGCCCCAGATGTATTCAACTCCCGACATAATCGTGAGCAATACAGCAAGCCACAGCACAATCGACGATAAATGGCTAAGCCAAGTCAAACCGCCAGCAAAATCGATCAACTTAAACCAGCCGTCACGGTCGAGGTTGGCCCGAACCATGATCCAGCCGAGCGCTACGATTGTGATGATCATTTTTAGCTTGCCCCAACGCCCCGATGGAATAACCACGCCTTCGGAAGCAGCGAGTGAGCGTAAGCCAGTCACCACAAATTCGCGCACCAAAATAATAATCGCCGCCCATGGGTCAAGCAGATTGGTGGCAACCAAACAGACCAGGATTCCGGCGGTATAAATTTTATCGGCAGTCAGATCAAGGAAGATGCCTAAATTGCTGACCCAGCCATATTTTCGTGCCAATTGGCCGTCGAGCATATCGGTGAGCGCGACCACCACATAAAACCAAAACGCCCAGAAATAGCTAATGGCAGTGTCGTTAAGCAACAACATTAACAACGGAATCGTTGCGATGATGCGGATCGAACTTAAAATGTTGGCCATATTCCATGGGTTCACCCAAGGCTTACGCCCCGCCCGCTCCTTCCGACGAAGCAGCGGGGGGCGTTTACTGCGTTGAAAACGCGGTGCCGGTGATTGCCCTGATGAAGGTGCATTACTCATTGATTACTCAGCAAACACGGTTGCGGCATCGGGCACTTGTTGCCAATCGACTAAGAAGGTTTCGATGCCTTTGTCAGTTAACGGGTGCTTGACCAGTTGTTGCAGCACTTTGAATGGCATGGTAGCAACATGCGAGCCAGCCAATGCCGATTGCAAAACGTGAACTGGGTGGCGAATTGAGGCTGCCAAAACTTCAGTTTGTACATTGTAGTTTTTGAAAATCTGGACAATATCGCGAATCAAGATCATGCCATCTTGGCCGATATCGTCGAGCCGCCCAAGGAACGGGCTAACGAAGGTGGCCCCAGCTTTGGCTGCCAACAAGGCTTGTGAGGCTGAAAAAATTAAGGTTACATTGGTTTTGATGCCTTCGCTGGTCAATTGCTTGACAGCCTTCAAACCTTCAGCCATCAAAGGCACTTTGACCACAATGTTTGGTGCCCATTTGGCCAAAATTCGGCCTTCGCGGACTATTTCATCGGCTTGCAGTGCCACGGTTTCGGCACTGACTGGGCCGGGACAAATTTCAACAATCTCTAAAACCACATCACGGAAGTTGCGGCCTGCTTTTGCTGCTAATGAAGGGTTGGTGGTCACGCCATCAACCACACCCATCGCCACCCCTTGGCGAATCTCTTCGACATCAGCAGTATCCAAAAAGATTTTCATCCAGTTGCTCCTTTGATTGCCCTGGTTAGAACCTATGCCTCTCAGACTTCCAGCATGCATTATAGCAGCATAATGCGCTGCATCATAACAATGCTATCGTTGTGGTTGGTTCGAGATCAGGGAGCAAGGATTTAGATGAAACGCAGCATTGCGGGCTAAAACGAGGATCTGCGCCATGGGTTTGTCGCCATGACGCAGTTTGCGAGCATTGGGAGTGATTTAGCGATAGGTAATGTTTGAATCGATCTTAATCAAGAGAAACAATTGCTCATTGGGTATTAGGTCGGTGAGTTTTGTTTCCCAACGCAGGTTAATGGTGTGCAGCACTGCGCCACCTTGTTCTTCTTTGGTATATCGCTCATGACCTTCTTCTAAAGTAAATTTCTTCCAACCTTGACCCAACCAGATTGAGTCGTAAAATTCAACGATTTCGTTGCCAGTTTGAGGCACAAATACCGAGGCTGTTGTTCCATCAAGATAGGTTACTTCTTCACAATCGTCGCTATAGCTTTCATAGCGCAGATCATTTAACCAATCTTGAATGCTATCATCAACCGACTCATCAGTTCCAATTGTATAGGCTATGGAGTTTGGCATAAGTGGTAGGGTATGACTCAATGGCGTGACAAAATCGATAACCTGATTATCGTAATGATCCTCGCCACGAAACATAATCCGCCGCTCCGAGGTACTTTCTTGAATAATCGCCAAGGTTCCGCTTTGCTGCTGGTTATAACTGCTCCGATCCAGCATAACCAGCGAAACCACATGTTTTCCCATCCCAGTATCAGCATAGTAGGTGCGGATGGTATCACTGCTTGGTTGGTATAACGGCAAGCCCTGTTCGGCTAGTTTTTGGTCATAAAATTCGGCTAGTTGGCGTGGGCTGGTTTGGCTAATAAAGAAACTATGGTAATTGATGTTGGGCATGCTATTACAGATGGTGAGTGGTTCTCGAATGCCAAAACCAGCAGCTTGCATTCGGGCTTTTTCTTGTAACTCAACTTGCCAACTTTGGATTAATGTATCGAGGATCGGATCATTGCCTACTTGATACTCCACCTGTTCGGGCGGGGTTGGTACAACAAATTGATTAGGTGTGGCGAAGGCACTTGGATCAAAATTGAAGGTCGTCGGATCAGTTGGCTTGAGCGTGAGCAAGCTCATGGCTAAAAGCCATTTGTCATCAGTTGGTTGATTGAGGGTGTGAATCATCCGATGCAAGGTGAGCACTTGAATATCGTTACCGACAAAGCGCAGCAATATCTTCCCCATACCGGGAATACCATGATCATTTTGACCAAGAATCCGTGAGTTATTGTGCCAGCCAGCATGCACCAACAATGTTTCGTAAAAATCAAAAGTTTCTTCTTGGCTGCTGCTCAGCTCCAAAATTTGATAGCCCTCGAATTCAACAGCACCAGCCCAAAATTGTTCAAGGCTCGACTGTGGCTCGTGAATATCCGATTTTGCTAATGGGTCATTGCCCAGATTGGTGTTGAGCGTTGCACCTGGCGGGATGGGAATCGCATTGGCTGCGAAAATATCGTGGTTGCTTGGCAATGGCAGGGTTAGCGCAGGCGCATCGACAGGCTTTTGGCTGAGTATCAGCATGACATAGAGTTCAGTGCTATGCAGCGGCACGAACATCAGCACCGTAACAACATGTTGGCCTTGCTCAAAAAACAGGGCTGCTTCGTCGGTCGATTGCTGTTGAACTGGCTGAGCCTGCCAGCCTTTGGTCGCAAAACTTGCTTGATAAAATGCAATCGTCGCTTCAACTGAACTTTGGGTCAGATAATCATCAATTGGCAACATCGACAGTGCATAGGGGTCAGCTGGATCTGGATCACTCGCTTGGGCTAGTAAATCTGGCATATAGATCATCATCATTGCCATGGTTGAATAGCCCATATCGCCATCGATATCTTGATTCTCCGCAGCAACATAATCACGGCTGAGCAGTGGCCGCTCTAACTCTCCAATGGCGATGAAGCCATTAATTTGATCTGCCGAAATCCCTTGGATCACTGGGGGGGCAGTGCCAGCAACGGTGGGTTGGGTCGTGGCTTGAGCGCGACTTTGCGCCTTTTCAGTTGCGGTTATAGTGGTGATTGTGGTTGGTTGGGCAGTTTGAGGTTGACCACACGCAGCTAAAACGAAGCTCGTGAGCAAGATAATAATCGTAAATCGCCAGCGCATACTCATCCTTCCTCGTAATTGGTTGATTGAAACTGAAGCTGGGATTACTATAATTCTGGGGCTGATTGAGCCAATGTATCGCTAGATACATCGCTAGGTTGATCGTTGCAACCCTAACATCTCTAGAAATCCACAACCCTTAAAAGTCCTCCATTACAAACGAAACCCACTTGAATCGCCGATCTCGCGGTTTACTCTAGCTGAGTAGTTGAGCCAAACAATGGTTTTTACTGCCAAATGCTGGGCTAAAACAGTAACTGGCAGTGCTTGCCCAGCTAATTTTGGGCGAAACTCAGTTGTAAGGCTGATAGCAGATTGGGTTGAGCTGGCTATAGTGAACACGATTAAGCCTTAGGAGGTGTGTGATGAGTCGTTTTGGTGAAGAACCGCTGGAATTTTTCAAATATGTCTATAACGATGTGCCCCCATGGGATGTTTCTGCTCCTCAGCCAGCTTTGATTGAGTTAATCAACGCCTTTCCACCGCAAAATCCCATTCTCGACGTTGGTTGTGGTTCGGGCGATTTGGCGATTGGCCTCGCACAACGTGGCTATACGGTGGTCGGAGTTGATTTTGTGCCAACTGCGATTGCGCAAGCCAAAGCCAAAGCGGCAGCCCTGCCTCGCGAGGTTGCTCAACGCCTTCGTTTTGTGGTTGGCGATGGCCTCAAGCCCTCCTTGCTTGAAACCAAATTTGGGGCAATCGTCGATACTGGCTTTTATCATTTGTTTAATCAAGCCGATACTGAAGCATTTATTGACGAATTAGCTCAAGCCTTACAACCCCAAGGGCGTTATTATGTGTTGGCGTTTGGCATCGAATTTGCCAGCGTCAATGTGCCCCGCGCCATTACCGAAGAGGAAATTCGCAGCCGATTTACTGCTGAGTGTGGTTGGCGCGTGCTCGATCTGCAACCAGCCCAATTTCTCAATCGGGTCGGGCCGGCTGTTGTTGCGCTTGCTGCTTGTATTGAGCGAATGTAGGGCATAGGGGTCAGTTGTCGGGGGTTAGGGATCAGATTTACGCGAAGGATGATTTTAGCCACAGATGAGCACAGATTGTTTTGATTATTCTGCTATACCCAATCCGCTTTCTGTGTTGCCACTGTGTTTCCTGATCCCTGACCCCTAGCCCCAACATTGCTCTGCCATTGCTCTGCGCCTCTGCGTTAAGTATCCGATCCCCGATCCCCAACAGCCGATCCCTCATTACTATTGACGAAAAAGCTGTAAATGTTTGATAATCAATTATTGAAATAAAGCTGTATTACGATTGGAGTCGCTGTTATGCCAGAGATGACAACCTACGAACGGGCACTGCAAATTTATCAAGTATTGATGGGTTTTGCTCATCAGCGCCAGACCCTAACCTATGAAACCCTCGGTAAATTGGTTGGTTTGCCACCCCATGGATTGGCAATGCACCTTGATCATCTGCTCCGTTATTGCAAAAACCAAGATTTACCCCCAATAACAATTTTGGTAGTGCGTAAAGCTGAGGGCACTCCCAGCACTGGCTTTCCTTCGGCAACGATGGATCTGGATCAAGAACGCGAACGGGTATTTGATTATCCGTGGTTTCGTCAAAAACCATTGACCCTCGAAACCCTCAAGGCTTTATCGTAAAAATTTAGAGAGAGGAGCTATCTATGAAATATCTTTACTGGTTGCTACTTTGCTTGATGCTTGCTCGTTGTGCTAATGCTGCCCTTCAGCCAACCCCGCTGCCGCCAATTGCTCCCAGTGTGCAACAAACGATCGAACAAACTGTGAAACAAACTCCCGACTTCGCCGATATGCACGATTTGGCGATTCAGGCAGTTCCAGGTTTAGAGGTTGATCAGCTTTTTGTCTTTTCATTCAAAACCAAGAATGGCTTGATCATGGGGGTGTTGAGCGGCTGGCACGATCAGGCAACCTAGCAATTTCGTTCAAAGCGCTCAAGTTTTTATGCCCTCGATCAAGGAACTGAACCATTTGTGTATCAAGATTCGATTCCCGATGAGCCTTTTTATGTTGTGTATGGTTATATGCCCAAAGATGTTGCCCGCTTGGCTAAAATTTCTTTGAAAAATGGCCAAGTGTTGTACTTTCCAGCAGAGTCGGGGTTGCGGGCACTCTTGGTCTCGTTGTCGAATCCAGCGGTTAAAGTCGAAATTGTGGATAAAACAGGCCGAGTGTTTACTGAGTATCCACTGCATAGCAAATGAGGCTCATACCAGCGCTCCAAATCAATCAAGCACCCCCAAAATCGTTGATCGCGCTAGCTAAACAAAGCATTAGAATCGCCTAAAAGCGCTTGACATATCAATAGTTTGCACTATACTTCACAATATCAATTAAGCTGCGCGACGTGGCGCGAGCCTCGGTTGGGCAGCCTCAAATTCGCTTGGCAAGAGCGGCTCGTTTTGTGGTGTTTCCAAAGGAGTGTGCGGGATGGACATCTCCCCCAACGCAATTCCCGATGTTGTAGTGCGGCGATTGCCAATTTACGCACGTAGCCTGAGTTATTTGGCTGAAGAAGGTGTTCGTTCGGTTTCCTCGCAGGAGTTGGGCGAACGAATTGGGGTTACTGCCGCTCAAATTCGTAAAGATCTTTCTTATTTTGGTGAATTTGGTAAGCAAGGCATTGGCTATAACGTCGAGTATTTGCTGGGGCATATTCGACGGATTTTGGGTTTGCACGAAGTTTGGCCCGTAGTCTTGGTTGGGGTCGGGCCACTTGGTCAGGCTATCGCTCGCTACGAGGGCTTTCGCACTCGGGGCATCGACATCATTGGGGTTTTCGATAACGATAGCTCGAAAATTGGTTTGCAACTAGGCCGCAACACCGTCCAGCCCGATTCCGATTTACCTAAAATTTTGCAAGAGCATAACATTCGTTTGGCAATTGTGGCTGTGCCAGCGGTTCGCGCTCAAGAAGTTGTCGATGTGTTGGTGCAAAACGGGGTTCAAGGCATTTTGAACTATGCGCCAATTGTGGTGCAAACGCCCGATAATGTTTGGGTACGCCATATCGATCCAGTAGCGTTGTTGCATAGTATGACCTATTATCTCTCGCGTGAAGATGAACACCATGCCATGAACGAGCATTGAGCCAGCGATCAACCCTGGCTCAGCAAAATTGCTAGCTGTTGCAAGAGTTGCTCAATTTGCCCCTCAAGTTTGCGTCGCCCAAGCCCCAAACGGCCAGCGATGGTTTGTTGGGCAACCCCATGCAGCAACAGCCCTAGCAAACGAGCTTGCTCGCTTTCTAATACTGGCAAACATGCCCGTAATGCAACATGAGCGGCGGTTGATCCGCCAAATTCATGTTGTAAATTTAACCCTGCTTCTCGCCCTTGCTCTCCCACATGAAACCCCGCTGTGAGCACCGCCAAAAGATTGCGTACATCTTCAATCTGCCAAACTCGTCGTGGCGGACGTTGTTGTAGCTCCAATAAATTTAGCACATCGAGCTGGCCTTGGCGAAAGGCGACCGCGCTAATTTCGTCGCTGAGGGTTGGCATTGGCTGGGTGATTAATTCGGCGAGCCATTGGGCTTTGAGTGGCGTTAGTGGTTTGCTTAGTACGGCGCTACAACCAGTAGCCAGCGCTGCCCATTCGCGTTGCGGCGTTAGTTCGCTGCTGATCGCTACCAAATGCACTGGAGCGTGGCGGCCTTGGGCGACGGCATCGCTAATTGCTGCCGCCAAAACTGTGCTTTCCAAGCGCGGCAAGGTTGGGTCGGGCAACTTAATATCCAACAAGCCCAACATTGGTTGCTTGGTTTGATCGTGTTCGAACCAATGCCAAGCTTGGCGAATTGAACGCCAGATTGTGACTTCGAAGCCTGCTTCTTGTAATAACAGCTCGGCTAAAGTGGCATGAACCTCACTATCTTCGACCACAAATGCATGATAGCTCACCGATAATCCTCCTCAAAAGCTAGGCTGATAGGCGGGCAATTGGATACAAGCCCAAGCGCCTTGGCGATTTTCCAACTGAAGTTTGGCCCCAATCAGGCTTAGATTGGCTAAAACGCCACGTAAACCAAAGCCATAGCCACGCCCGTCGCTGTTGCTAGGAGCCAAATCGAGCACATGCTGGGGAAAGCCCACCCCGTTGTCGTGAATAATAAGGTTAATCTGCTCAGCATGAATCTCAACAATTAAGCAAATTTGCTCGCCGCCATGATCAAGGCTGTTTTTTAATAAATTATAAATTACTCGACCAAGCAAACGTTGGTTGGTATGCACTTGCAGATTTTGAATATTAAGTTGAATTTGAGGTTTATTGGTTTTTTGGGCAAAGGCGGCGCTAGCCTCTAAACGGGCAGTTTCAGCACAACACAGTTCGGCTAAATCGACTGGAGTTTGTTGGAGCATGGCCTTGGTTTGTGCTCGGGCAATATCCAACAGATCGTGCATTTGCTGGCCGATATCTTCAATCTGTACCCGCAACAGAGTCCATAATTGTGGGCGTTGCGGCTGTAATTCCAACACATTGATTAATCCAGTAGCTCCATCGATCGGTGAACGCAAATCATGAATTGACGAGCGCAACAGTTCGCGGAGAAATTCGGCTTCATCGCGGGCGTGGGTGGCCTCGCGTCGCGCTTGTTCGAGTCGTAGTGAAAGTTGTTGAGCTTCGCTCATCTCAACGCTGATTCGTAGCAAAAATAATGGCAACAGCAAGAGTGCAAAATTCAGCTCGCCAGTGGCAATTGTGAAAGCCAAGCCGCCAAGTAAAATCACATAGGGAATGCTACGTTTGGCAAAGGTATCGATCGCTAGCTGATCGCTGCGTGGGCTACTGGCGTTGGGGTGAATCGCCGCAGCGTGGGCTAAAATCAGCCAAGCCACGCAATACAATGCGCCAATTGGTAAAACAACCAACTTGCTGCGGTCGAAAATCCAGGCCAAATCGACCAAGCTCAAGGCCAAAATGCCGCTGCTCAGTTGACGAAACAACTGCTGCCAACGTTGGGGCTGTTGCTGGCGAATCAGATCAAGCGCATACAGCAACGAAAGATCAGCGCCGACAAACAGGCCATCGTACCAAGCAACATTCGGCACAACTTGGCGAATCGCAATGGTCGTGATAATCATCAAGCCAACGCTGAGAGCAAACCAATCGAGCACAATGCTACTACGGCGGCGCTGGCTGAAGGGTAAACTGACAAAAAATGCCCCAGCCATCACCACGGTTGGCACATAAATAATGATTGGCAGCACAACTTGGCTTAAGCCTTTGATGCTGGTTAGCGAACCACCCAAGCCGCGATAGAAGGCTAACATGCCCCATTGCACCGCCAAAATCCGCCAGCCTTTAGCCAAAGCCGAATATGGGCGTTGGATTGCAGGCAGCCAAAAACGCCCGACACACACCAGCAAAATAATCACCTCAACCAAGCGACTGATTGGGGCTGAACGTTTGCCGAGTGCGGGCCAAAGTAGCGCAGCCGCCAAATAGAGCAAGGCCGCAGCATACCACCAACGACTATACAACAAGCGATTCCAGCGTTCGTGCATAACCCGATTGTACGCGAGGCTGCCAGTTGAGGCAATTGAAGTTATGTATTCTAATGCGATTCAACTGGGTAAGGCTATTGAGTAGCATAATCCATCAAATAAATTTTAGGGGGTGCAGGGGGATCAAAACACCCTGTGTTTCCCTCTGGTGGAGGGACGGAAGGGTGGCGAATCATTAGTATAGTGAACATAAGATAGGCTCTAGCGTGAGCAAAGACGGCTTTTTGCTCACGCCCAAACCAGCATCAGTGGTTGATGCCGATAACCAAGCGGCGAGCGCTCAGATTTAGTAGAGGATTTGAGGTTGTTGGGCAGAATGTGGTTTAGTGCAAGCCAGCACAATTCAAGAAAGATAGCCGCCACTCAATGGTGCTTGATCAATTAACCCTTGGCCCACGGCCCAATCGAAAAAGCTATGTAAGGCGGCTTTGGCAATTTCCCGTTGGGTCAGGCTGAGGCTGCTCAAATAAGCCTGTACCCAGTAGGTCGAAATACTATCAAGCTCGTTGGGATATCCACTATCAAGCCAGCGCTGAGCAAAATCGTCGAGATATTCGTTGTAATCGGCGGCCAGTTGCGGGCGGGTGCGCACCAACGTGCCAGCAAAACTATCCAAAGCGCCCAACAACGTGCGCTCATGAACCAAAAGTTCTTGCATAGTCATCGTAACTCCAAACAATTCAAAAGAAAGGCGCAGCCCACATCATTGGAGGCTGCGCTATAACTGCGGTCTAAATTCTAGCGCTTGAACCCTGTAATTGCGACAACCCCTGAGCGTGGCACTTCGTTACCACCGATTGGCCAGTGGCTGCTCAGTTCGGTCAAGCTCTTGGATTCTTCACCTGGGTGTTGAATCGCCAAGAACAGGGTTCGGCCATCAGGCGACCAGCATGGCCCAGTCAATTCGCATTCCACTGGCCCTGAGGCAAATTGGAAGGCGATCCCAGCATCGGGGCCGCTGGTGCGGAAGAAGAAGAGACCGTTGTTGCCTTGGAATTTGTAGATACCTTTGTTGGTGCGTGATGATGAGATGTCGGTTACCATCCACAAGTTGCCTTCGCCATCGAACACCAAGTTGTCGGGCGATGAGAAGCCGCTTTGGGAGCCACCAACCGCGAAGATGCTCCATTCGAAGCTGGTTGCAGCAGGATTATTATCGGTTTCGGCCATGCGCACGATTTGGCCGTGGAAGTTGCCGTGGCCCGTGTTGTTGGTCAGGGCAACGTAAACACTGCCATCAAGTGGGTGAATTTCAATATCTTCTGGGCGATCGACGGGTGTGGCTTTGAGCGCCATGGCAGCGGCTTGGGTATCGGCCAAGACATCGGCTTGCGAGCTGAATAGCAAATTGCCTTTGCTATCTTTGGCACTTTGCAAGGCGCTTTGGCTGTTGTAATCGAGCAAAATCCACTTGCCATTGGCAAAGTCGGCGGCGTAGAGTTGGCCGCTTTCGAGAATTTGCATATTGCCTGGGCGATCAGCCAAGTTGGTCAATTTGCGGTCGGCCACAAATTTATAGACACATGAATCGGCTTTGTCGTCGCCCATATAGGCCACAACTGTGCCATCGCTGCCAACCCGCACCGCTACATTTTCGTGGCGGAAGCGGCCCATGGCAGTGTGCTTGCGGGGCGTGCTGTTTTTATCAAATGGGTCAACTTCGACAACCCAGCCATAGTGGCGCTTGCCGTAGATTTCTGGTTCCCAGCCATAGCCAGTTGGCGCTGGGTTGGGATAATCTTGGAAGTTTTCTTCGCAGCTCAGTGCCGTGCCCCAAGGCGTTACCCCACCTGAACAATTGCCAAGTGAGCCAATCGCCATTGGGCCGCCATCGATAGTGGCGGCTGGGCCAGTTAATGTGATTGGAGTGGTTGCGTCGATCCGGCGATTGTGGGCGGTATCAGTTTGGTCGAAATACCAACGGCCATCGCTATTGCGCTTAACCCGAATCACGCTCATGCCAACCATATGCTTCTCGGCGTTGATTTGATCGCCAGATTTTGCGCCCGAGCCAGTGTAGCCCGAGATAAACATGGGGTTGACGTATTCGTGATTGACCAACAACAGGCCATCGGTGCTTGATAAATCGCTGCGGGTAAAGCCAAATTGTGGGCGATTTTGGTCGAGGCCTTTTTGCAACATATCAATCGGGAAGAAGGCAATGAAATCGGCATTTTCGCCAAACAAACTGCCATCGCCCATAGCGTGACCACGGTGGGCCAATAAATCGTAGCGGAAGCCTTCGGGCAAAATCAAATCATCGGCGGTGCTGGTGCTGATTGGTTTGAAGGGCAACGAACCTTGCGGTTGGCGTTGGGTCAAGGCTGGGGCTGACAAAGGGGCATTATAGTGCGCCGCTTCAGCAGTTTGCAGATCTAAGGGCAAGGCCGCGACCGCAGCAGCGGCAGCACCACTGGCAACAAGGGTCCGGCGATTGATCCGACGTTCTAATAAATCGTGCCAAATACTTTTGCGCTCTGCACGCTGATCGTGGCTGGTCATTGAAATCCCTCCAAGTTGGCAACACACCATTCATTTCAACTGGACACAGCCAAAGCATACGTAAACCATGTCAAGTCCAACTCATCAGTATGTAAAGATCAGATTAAGAAATGAGGGTGCTATAATGAACCTTAGCAATAATCAAGGAGGTTTCCCCATGGCAGTACGTCGGGTATTGCAAATAGAAGATCCAACTGATGCAGTGGTGTTACGGGCCAAGGCCAAACGCATCACCAGTTTTGATCAAAGTTTGGCTGGTTTGGTTGATGATATGATTGAAACCATGCGTGAAGCTCGGGGCGTTGGGATTGCCGCGCCGCAAGTTGGGGTTTCGCGGCGCGTGGTGGTAATTGAAGAGCCAGCCCAATACGAAGAACATGAAGATGGTACTCAGACCCAAATTGCTCCCGCCGTGCTGTATGTGATGGTCAATCCAGAGATTATCAAAGCCAGCGAAGAAACCCATATGCTACAAGAAGGCTGTTTGAGCCTGCCTGGCCGCTATACCAAAGTGCCGCGTAACAAATGGGTAACGATCAAATATTACGATTTAAAAGGTCGCGAACAGCGCTTGCGCCATATTCCCGCTGAAGATTACAAAGTTGGGCACATCGCTCAGCACGAGTTTGATCACCTTGATGGGATTATGTTTACCGACCGCATGACCGAAGAAAGCAAATTGGTCGATTATCGCAAAGAAAGTGAAAGTGCACGCCTCAAACGGCGCGGTTTGTTGGCGCGTAAAAAACGCCCCGATACTGAACTCGAATCAGAATCGGCAACCAATGAATAAATGTAATGGTTAATTAATGACAGCCCCTCACCCCTAGCCCCCTCTCCCGCCCAGCGAGGCGAGGGGGAACCGAGTTACAAGTGCTCCCCTCTCCCGCCGCAGTGGGAGAGGGGTCGGGGGTGAGGGAATTAACGTCATACATCATTACAATAAGCAGCTGCTTCGTCGAAGCAACGCTTAGCGATAATTAATTTTCAGCCAAGCAATCTGCGTTTAGAATAGGGCGACTTCTGCGCCGATATTCTGTTTGAAGGAGTTCACGATGCGCGTGTTGATCACGGGAGCAGCAGGGTTTTTAGGCTCGCATTTGTGTGAGCGGTTTCTGGCCGAAGGTCACTCGGTTGTTGGGATGGATAATTTCATCACTGGCAATCCGGAAAATATTGCCCATTTAGTTGGCCGCGAAGGCTTTCAATTTATTCGCCACGATGTGACCAACTATATTTTCTTGCCTGGCCCGCTCGATGCAGTGTTGCACTTTGCCTCGCCAGCCTCGCCAATCGATTATCTTGAACTGCCGATTCAAACGCTCAAAGTTGGGGCTTTGGGGACGCATAATGCCCTCGGTTTGGCCAAAGCCAAAGGTGCTCGCTTCTTGATCGCCTCAACTTCAGAAGTGTATGGCGATCCGCAAGTTCACCCCCAACCCGAAACCTATTGGGGCCACGTCAACCCAATCGGGCCACGCGGGGTTTACGATGAAGCCAAACGCTTTGCCGAAGCCATGACCATGGCCTACCATACCTACCACGGCGTGCAAACGCGGATTGTACGGATTTTCAACACCTATGGCCCACGCATGCGCTTGGCTGATGGTCGGGTTGTGCCCAACTTTATTCAACAATCGTTGCGTGGCGAGCCGCTGACCCTTTACGGCGATGGCTTACAAACCCGTTCATTCCAATTTGTTGGCGATTTGGTCGAAGGCGTGTATCGTTTGTTGCTCTCCGATGAGGTCGAGCCAGTTAATATTGGCAATCCCCACGAGTTCACCATGCGCGAGTTTGCCGAAATCGTCAATGCTATGACGGGCAATCCAGCTGGCACGGTGGTTAAGCCCGAACTGCGAATTAAAGACGACCCCCAAAATCGCCAGCCCGATATTAGCAAAGCCAAACGAGTGCTGAATTGGGAGCCACAAGTCACCTTGCAAGCAGGCTTGGAACAAACGATTCCGTGGTTTGCTGAGCAATTGCGCCAACGTGGCGAAATTCAATAAGCCCAAGCTTGGCAATCCAAACCTCCTGAGCATCGGCGTGGATGGCTCGGGCTTTTGGTATGCGATCGATTTGCCGCATTTGCAACGAAGGAGCCGAGGAAGGCCATGCAGCGTCACGCATTAACTTGGCGCTCCGTGCAGCCATTGGATTGGTTGCTGGCTAGCTTAGGGCTGGCAGGAGTGGCAATTATTACTCTGCTGCCCTTCACGCAGGCAGCAACCTTGATTATTTGTGGCATGCTCTTGGTTTGCATGTTGATTCAGCCTGCCGTAGGTTTGAGTTTGACGGTTGCCACAGTCATGCTCCAAGAGTTATTGAGCTTTCCGCTAGGCTTGACTGCAACCCATGTAATTGGGATTATGGCCTTGGGGGCGTGGCTGTTGTATGGCATGGCCCAGCGCAAAATCATCATCGACACAACCTTGCTGGTGCCATGGAGCCTGTTTTTGATGGCTTTGCTGCTCTCGGCGGGGCTAACCGAATACAACGCGGTTGATGCCTTGAAGCAGGTGGTGCGTTGGTTCATGGCCTTTTTGGCCTTTGTGGTGACGGTTGCCACAATCACCACACCCAAACGAGCGATTGGCCTGATTGCGGTGATGTTCACGGTTGGGGTCATCGAGGCATTGATCGGCATTCAGCAATATCGTGTGGGTGCTGGCCCGTTTGCCATTGGCGAAACCGTGCGGGCTTATGGCACAATCGGCAAGCCCAATACCTTTGCTGGCTTTTTGGAGTTGATGTGGCCCATGACCTTGAGCGTGGCCTTGGGCTTGCTCTGGTTTTGGTGGCAACAACGCCAACGCTGGCACTATTTGCTTGGCTCGGCCTTGAGTGCTGGCGCAAGCCTGATCATTTTGGCAGCGATTGGGGTCAGTTTTTCGCGTGGCGCTTGGATTGGGATTATGGGTGCGCTGGTGGTGATGCTGCTGGCGGTTGATCGGCGGCGTGCCCTGCCATTAATTGGCCTTGGTGGAATATTGCTGCTGGCGATTATCAGCCAGCCTGAGCTATTTCCCCCAGTAATTACCGAGCGAATTAGCAGCCTGACCAACAATTTGCGGATTTTTGATGCTGGACGGGTGACGGTTACCGATGAAAATTTTGCGGTCGTCGAACGCATGGCTCATTGGCAAGCGGGGGCAAATATGTTTTTGGCCCATCCAGTGCTTGGGGTCGGCCCCGACAACTTCAATCGGGCTTATCCTGAATTTTTTGTGGGGCGCTGGTCGGAATCGCAAGGCCACTCGCACAACTACTACATTCATATTGCGGCAGAAGCTGGCATTTTAGGCTTGATTGCCTATCTCGTGCTGATTGCGGCGGTTTATCGTCAAGCCTATTTGGCAATTCAGGCGACGCGCGGCACAGTTTGGCAGATGGTAGCAATTGGCTGCTGTGGTATCATAACCGCCATTCAATTGCATAACGTTTTCGATAATCTCCATGTGTTGAATTTTGGAATTCATTTGAGCGCGGTGTGGGCCTTATGTGTGGTTCTGACACAGCGCCAAGGGTGGCGTGCATGACATATTTAGTAACGGGTGGTGCGGGTTTTATTGGCTCGCATTTGTGCGAAACACTGTTGCAGCGTGGCGAACGTGTCATTGCATTCGATAATTTCAACGATTATTACAGCCCTGAACGCAAACGCCGTAACGTAGCACGTTTGCTCGATCATCCCAATTTTGTGCTGTGGGAAGGCGATTTGCGTGATCCAGCCAGTTTATTGGCCTTGTTTGAGCAACATCGACCCAGCCATGTGGCCCATTTGGCAGGCATGGCCAACCCACGCTATTCGTTGCAATATCCCGCTTTGTATAGCGCGGTCAATGTTGAAGGCTCGGTCAATGTCTGGCAAGCAGCGATTAACTATGGCATTCAGGCCTTTGTTCAAGCCTCAACTTCGTCGGTGTATGGGCTTGCGCCAACCCCATGGCACGAAGAATTAGCCACCGATCGGCCATTATCGCCTTATGCTGCTACCAAAAAAGCTGCCGAACTGCTGGCCTATACCTTCCATTATCAAACCCAAATTCCAACCCGCGTGGTACGCTTTTTCACGGTCTATGGCCCCAAAGGTCGCCCCGATATGACCCCAACGATTTTTGTTGAGGCCATGCGCAAGCAAGAGCCAATTGTGCTTTACAATGGCGGGGTTGATGTTTACCGCGATTGGACGTATGTTGACGACATTGTTTCAGGGGTGATTGCGGTGCTTGATAGCGATCGCACCTTTGATATTTTCAATTTAGGTAACTCAACTCCGGTGATGCTGCGCAGCTTTATTGATACGCTGCAAGCAATTACTGGCTTGAATGCAATTATTGAAGCCAAGCCTTTATCATCTGCCGACCCGCCAATTACCTTTGCCGATACCACCAAGGCGCAACAATTGCTGGGTTGGAAGCCAACCACCGATATCGAGGATGGCCTAGAGCGCTATTGGCATTGGTATAAAACCGAGTACGATTGCTAGATCGGCTGCGCTGCTGATATTTAGCATCGTGTTAGAAACAAACTGGATCATTATGAAATCGCAAACGCAAGCAAATCCTGCTAGTTTACGCCCTGAGCAAACCAACCAAGGCTTGCCGCGTCCGGCTGAAACCGAATCGCTCGAACAACTGGTTGAACAGGCCGCCGAAGCTGCTCCTTTACCCGCTGAGGCACTACCCGAAGATTTAGCCGATGTGCGTTCGAGCGGCTTTTCGCTGCGCGACAAATTTCTGAATTTCAAATCGCTGGCATCATTTGGCATTGCTTTTGCGATTCTGGGCTTAGCGTTTTGGCGAGCCGATATTAACCTCGCTGAGATGTGGCAGCAAATTCTTCAAACCAATCTTTGGCTCTATAGCGCTGGTTTTATTGTTTTCTATGGTCTTTTTCCAATTCGCGCTTGGCGCTGGCGGATTATTTTGCGTAGCGCTGGCTTTGAAGTCGATAGCCCGCAATCACGTAAAAATTGGTCGGGGATTGCGGCATTAAGCGAGTTTATTGGGCTTTCATGGTTTGCTAACTGCGTTGTGCCTGCCAAACTAGGCGATGCCTATCGTGGCTATTTGGTCAAGAAAAACGGCAACGCCTCATTCTCACGCACCTTGGGCACAATTTTCGCCGAACGCATCGTCGATATGATTGTGCTCTTTGGCATGTTGGTGGTTTCGGGCTTATTGGTGTTTCAAGGCCATCTCAATAGCTGGACCGAAAAATTATTTATCATCGGAATTGTTTTTACGATTTTGCTGGTGATTGGTTTGATGTCGATGCGCTATCTGAGTCCGTTGATTCGTCGCGCCTTGCCCCAACGTTTCCACGATTTTTATGCTCGCTTCGAGGAAGGCACACTTTCATCATTTCGGCCTTCACGCTTGCCAATTTTGTTGATTTTGACGATTATCGTTTGGCTAGGCGAGTCGATGCGCTTGTTTTTCGTGATTGAGGCCATGGGTGGCTTGGGTTTATCGTTATCAGCAATTATTTTCGTAGCGTTGGCTAGCTCGTTGTTGACCGCCGTGCCTGCCTTGCCTGGTGGCTTGGGCTTGGTCGAGGTTGGGATTGCTGGCGTGATGATGTTGTTTAGCGTTGGCCAAACCACGAGCACAGCCGTAGCGTTTCTCGATCGCATCATCAACTATTGGAGCATCGTGATTTTGGGGTTGGTTTTGTATCTGTTCAGCAAACGAAAGTGAGCCAGCCATGTTAACTGCTAGCGAACGCGATGCACTTGTAGCGACCATTTTACACTTGCCTGCCCAATTGCATGCCTTAGTTGATCGCTTAGATCTTGCGCAATTGAACACGGCCTATATCCCAAATGAATGGACGATTGCCCAAAACATCCATCATCTTGCTGATGGCCAGATGAATTTGTTTATTCGCATGAAACTGTTGCTGTTGGAAGATTACCCAACGCTCAAACCGTTTGACCAAGATACGTGGGTCACAACCGCCGACAGCATTGGCCCAATCGAAACATCTTTAACGATTTTGCAGGGCTTGCAAGAGCGGGCGGCAACCTTAGTCAATTCGCTTGATTTGACTAGCTTCGAACGCACTGGTTGGCATCCTGAAAATGGCGAAATGACGCTGGAGCAAGTGGCCCGTTACTATGCCCGTCACGGCGAGCTACACCTTGAGCAAATTGGTCAGGTGCTGACGAGGGGGCAGGGGTTAGGGTTCAGGGGCTAGTAAACTCGTAATCGCGAAGGGCACGAAGAATCGAAATCGCGAAGAACGCGAAGGACGCGAAGGTATGAAGGTTAGAACTTAGGAATTAGGTTTTAACGCAGAAGCGCAGAGAACATGAGGCTATTGGCTATCGGAAGTGGATTGGCTGTGGATTGATGTTTGGGGATTGAATGGTCAACCGATCCCTAACTCCTATTCGCTAGCGAATATTGATTGGCTATGGGTTAGAGTTTGGGGATTGAATGGTCAACTGATCCCCAGCCCCTGACCCCCGACCTCTAAAAAAATTATGCACATAGCAATTGATTACAATGCAGCAGTTCGGCAGGGCGGCGGAATTGGCCGCTTTGTTCGCGAAATAACTCAAGTTGCCGCGCAGGCAGCGCCTCAGCATCGCTTTTCGTTGTGGTATGCTGCGCGTGGGCTTGATCCAAAAAGTGCTCAGATGCAGGCCTTGCATGAGCTTCAACGGCGTTTGCCCAATATCAAGCCGCGCCCGATGCCGATTACTGAGCGCTTGTTGACGATTCTTTGGCAACGTTTGCGCATGCCCTTGCCTGTCGAGACGATTGTAGGGGCGGTTGATGTGGTGCATGGCACTGATTTTGTGTTGCCACCAACCATTGCTAAAACGTTGCTCTCAATTCACGATTTTGCTTATATTATTCACCCTGAAACTGCACCGCCCGAGTTGCGGCGCTATTTGGGTGGGGTTGTACCACGCAATGTGCGCCGTGCCGACCATATTCATGTGAATTCGCGGGCAACCAAAGCCGATATGGAGCGCTTGCTTGGCACAGCACCCGCTAAATCAACAATCGTTTATTCGGGCAGTGGCAGCGATTTTTATCCTCGGCCTGCGGCGGAAATTGCCGAAATGCGCCAACGCTTGGGTTTGCCCGAACGCTACCTTTTAAATGTAGGCACGGTTCAGCCGCGCAAAAATGTTGAGCGTTTGATCGAAGCCTTTGGCCAGTTGCCTGCTGAGTTGCGCAGCCAGCCCTTGGTGATTGGCGGCAAACGTGGTTGGTTGGCCGAGCCAATTTATGCAGCAGTCCAACGCCATGGCCTTGAACAAGCAGTAATTTTCTTGGATTTTGTGAGCGACAGCGATTTGCCCAAACTCTACAGCGGCGCGACCGCCATGGTTTATCCCTCGTTGTATGAAGGATTTGGCGTGCCGATTGTTGAAGCTCAAGCCTGTGGCACGCCAGTGATTAGCTCAACCATCTCAAGTTTGCCCGAAATTGCAGGCAACGCGGCCTTGTTGGTCGATCCACACGATACAGCAGTGCTCACCGCAGCCTTGCAAACCATATTGACTGAGCCTGATTTTTGCCGAACACTCGCTGAGGCAGGCCCACGCCAAGCCGCCAAATTCACTTGGGAGGGCACTGGTTTGGGGGTTTTGGGGTTATACGAATTGCTGGGGCAGCAAGCCTAAAATTTAAACGCCCCTAGCTCGCCATTGAACCAGGGGCGTAATTGATTGCTTAGCCCAAGCGTTCCAATACCGCTGCACCAACCTCTTTGGTTGAGCGACCTTGGCCTGCAGGTGCTAAATCGCCAGTCAAAATGCCTGCATCGATCGTCGCATACACCGCTTTTTCAACAGCCTCAGCCTCGGCCTTCAAGCCCAAGGAATAGCGCAACAGCAAAGCCACGCTCAAAATTGTTGCCAAAGGATTAGCTATGCCCTTGCCTGCAATATCGGGAGCGCTGCCGTGAATTGGCTCGTACAAGCCAGCTTTGCCCGCGCCAAGCGAGGCCGATGGCAACAAGCCCAACGAGCCAGCCAACATCGACGCTTCGTCGGTCAGAATATCGCCAAACATATTTTCAGTCACAATCACATCGAAGTCGGCTGGGCGGCGCAACAAGTGCATTGCACAGGCATCGACCAAAATATGCTCAAGCTGAATTTCGGGGAATTCTTCGGCAACCACGCGGCTGGCAACGCGCCGCCACAGACGTGAGGTTTCCAAGACATTGGCTTTATCGACCGAGGTAACTTTGCCACGGCGAGTCCGCGCTAATTCGCAAGCTCGCCGCACCACGCGCTCGATTTCGCTGGTGGTGTAGACACAGGTGTCAACGGCTTGCTCTTCGTCGGGGCGAATGTAGACGCAGGTTTTATCGCCGAAGTAAATCCCGCCAGTTAATTCGCGCACCACCAATAAATCGACCCCTTCGACCAAATCGGGGCGCAAGGGCGAGCGGCTAGCCAAGGCTGGCGTAACGGTGACTGGGCGCAAATTGGCATACAAGCCTAAAGTTTTGCGAATTCCCAATAAGCCTTGCTCGGGGCGCACTTTGGCCTTGGGGTCATCCCACTTGGGGCCGCCAACCGCGCCTAGCAAGACTGCATCGGCGGCTCGACAAACGTCGATTGTGGCTTCAGGCAAGGCTGTCCCATGGGCATCGATCGCACAACCGCCGATTAGGCCTTCGCTGAAACTAAAACTATGTCCGTAGCGTTCGCCGACGGCCTTGAGCACTTCAACCCCTTCGGCGACAACTTCGGGGCCGATGCCATCGCCTGGTAATAAAGCAATTGTTGCTTGCATCAAAACACTCCTTGCTAATTTAACCAACAAGCGGTGGCGATCCCTCACCCCCTAGCCCCCTCTCCCGCCCGCGAGCGAGGGGGAACCACAAAGCCAAAGCTCCCTTCTCCCACGCATGGGAGAAGGGTTGGGGATGAGGGATCGCCACTCTACCAAGCTATGTTAGGCTCCAACAGTATTGACGCGGGCGGTATGGCTCGCTTCATAGGCTTGGATTGCAGCTTCTTGGGCTTGAATATAGCCTAATTGATCGACTCCATGCAATAAGCAATGTTTGGAGAAGGCATCAATTGGGAAGCTAATGGTTTCGCCAGCCACATGCACTTGTTGGTTTTCAAGGTCAACGCTGACATCAATGGTTTGATTGGCTAGGCATTGCTCGGTCAAACGCGCCAAAGTTGGGGCATCAACTACGATTGGCAACAGGCCATTTTTCAAAGAATTGCCTTTGAAAATATCTGCAAAATAGGTGCTGATCACGGCTTGGAAGCCAAAACCTTGCAAGGCCCACGGTGCATGCTCACGCGAGGAGCCACAGCCAAAGTTATGGCCTGCAATTAGCACGCCAGCACCTTGGGCATAGGGTTGGTTGAGCACAAAATCTGGCTCGCCGCGCCAATCGGTAAATAGCGCTTCGCCCAAGCCGTTTTTATCGGTAACTTTCAAATAGCGTGCTGGAATAATCTGGTCGGTGTCGATATTTTCAATTGGCAAGGCCACGGCTTTGGCCTGAAATGTATTAATTGGTTGCATTTTTGAAAACCCCCTATTTGAAAGGATGAAGGATGAGGGATGAATTATGAATAAATATCGTAAGGATGAATTATGAATAGCTGTTATTGAATTCGTCAATAGTATCGATTCATCCTTCTAAAACTTCATCCCTCATCCTTCATAATTCATCCTTTTATAAGATTTCGCGGACATCGACGATATGGCCGTTGATTGCGGTGGCGGCGGCGGTCAATGGGCTGGCGAGGAAGGTTCGCCCGCCCTTGCCTTGGCGGCCTTCAAAGTTACGGTTGCTGGTGCTGACCGCATATTGGCCAGGTTGCAACTGATCACCGTTCATGGCAATACACATTGAGCAGCCTGCTTCACGCCATTCAGCGCCTGCCGCACGGAAAATCTGGTCTAAACCTTCGGCCTCAGCTTGGCGCTTGACTTGTTGCGAGCCAGGCACGACCAACATACGCAGGCCATCGGCAACTTTTTTACCTTCAATCACTTTGGCTGCCGCTCTTAAATCCGAAATCCGTGAGTTGGTACAAGAGCCAAGAAAAACCACATCGACTTTTTGGCCGATCAGCGGTTGGTTTGGTTGCAAGCCCATATAATTCAAGGCTTTATCCAAGGCCATACGTTGGCTATCATCGGCTAAATCGCTGGGTGCTGGCACATTGCCAGTGACCGGAATGCCCATGCCTGGATTGGTGCCGTAGGTGATCATCGGAGCCAATTCGTCGGCATTTAAGACCACTTGCAAATCGTAGGTTGCGCCTTCGTCGCTGGGCAAGGTGCGCCAGTATTCGACCGCAGCATCCCATGCTTCGCCCTTGGGTGTATGTGGGCGATCTTTCAGCCAAGCAAAGGTTGTTTCATCGGGAGCGATCAAGCCAGCCCGTGCCCCACCCTCAATCGACATATTACAGATGGTCATGCGTTCTTCCATCGACAGGGCGCGAATGGCCGAGCCAGTGTATTCGAGCACATAGCCCGTGCCGCCGCCAACCCCAATTTTGGCAATAATCGCCAAGATGATATCTTTGGCGGTCACACCGGGACGCAACGTGCCATCAATGCGAATTTCGGCAGTTTGAGGTTTTTGCTGCAACAAACATTGAGTTGCCAACACATGGCCTACTTCGCTGGTGCCAATCCCGAAGGCCAATGCCCCAAATGCGCCGTGGGTGCTGGTGTGCGAATCGCCACAAACAATCGTCATGCCAGGCTGGGTGTAGCCTTGTTCTGGCCCGATCACGTGGACAATGCCTTGGTTTTCCGTGCCCAAGTTGTACAGTGGAATACCAAAATCGCTACAGTTTTTGATCAATTGATCAAGCTGCTTGCGAGCAATTGCATCAGTCACCGGAATAATCCCATCAGCGCCGCGTGGCGTAGTTGGGGTGCTATGGTCCATCGTGGCAAGGGTTTGGGCTGGGCGACGCACGGTCAAGCCACGTTCGCGCAACATTGTAAAGGCTTGCGGCGAAGTTACTTCGTGCACCAAGTGCAAATCGATATATAAGGTTGCTGGCGATTCAGCGTCAGCAGCTTGAACAACATGAGCATCCCAGATTTTTTCAAACAATGTCTTGGCCATTGGGTTCTCCAGTTTGATTATGAGGCTATAGGCTGATGGCTATCGGACATTTTGTGATTTCTTGCAAGGTTATAGCTGTACTTGGTTCATAGGAGTACACACGTTCCAACGTGCCCTCACCCCCAACCCCTCGCCCACTGCGGCGGGAGAGGGGAGATCAATAATCATGATGGGATGGTTCCCCTCGCCTTGCATGCAGGAGAGGGGGCTAGGGGGTGAGGGATGATTATCAGTGCTAACCCAGTAAATCATTACAAATAGCCAATAGCCATTAATGTGTGCGTTTAATTTGCCAGCCGCGTTCGATCCATTCGAAGCCGACTTTGGCGTAATAATCGGCGGCGGCGGGTGCTGCTAATAAGACTAAGGAACATTGATCGCCAAGTTTTTCGCGGGTAGCCTCAATTAACTGGCGGCCAATGCCCTGTTTTTGATAGTTTTGGTCAACCGCCAAATCGGAGAGATAGGCGGCATAGCACCAATCGGTGATCGTGCGGGCAACCCCGACGAGCTTTTCACCATCCCATGCTGTCACCACCAAATCGGCGTTAGCAAGCATGGTTTGCATGCGAGCCAGATCATCAACAGGGCGGCGTTCGCCAAGGGTTGAGGCATTCAGCACCGCCACAAATTGCTCGGCACTAATTTGGCTGTCGCTGCTATAGCGAATGTTCATCGCAGATACTCCAGCCAGTTCCATTTATCTGCGGTTTTGCCGTTGAATAAGCCAAAGAAGGCCTCCTGCAGAACGGTGGTGATTGGCCCGCGCTTGCCTTCGCCAACTTGCACGCCATCAACTGAGCGAATTGGCGAGACTTCAGCGGCTGTGCCAGTAAAGAACATTTCATCGGCCAGATATAGAATTTCGCGGGGCAAGGCTTGTTCGCGCACTTCATAGCCATATTCTTTGGCCAAGGTCAGCACGCTATCACGGGTAATGCCGGGCAAAATTGCTGCGGTGACAGGTGTGGTATAAATCACGCCATCGCGAATGATGAACAGATTTTCGCCGCTACCTTCGCTTAACACGCCATTCACATCAAGCGCGATGCCTTCGGCGTAGCCATTGCGGGTTGCTTCCATCACGATCAATTGTGATGAAAGGTAATTGCCGCCAGCCTTGGCCATGGTTGGGATGGTGTTGGGCGCTGTGCGATTCCACGACGAAACGCAAACATCAACGCCTAATTCTAGCGCTTCGGGGCCAAGATAGGCACCCCATTCCAAAGCGGCAATCATCACATCAACTGGCGCTGCTAGCGGATTTACGCCAAGAACGCCATAACCACGCCAAGCCAAGGGCCGCAGATAGGCCGAATTTAAGCCATTTTCGCGAACCGCCGCATGACAGGCATCAGCCAATTGCGCTTGATCAAAAGGAATCGGCATGCGATAAATTTTGGCCGAATCGTATAAACGGCGCAGGTGCGGCTGCAAACGGAAGAAGGCTGGGCCGTTGGGCGTGTTGTAGGCGCGAATGCCTTCAAACACCGATGAACCATAGTGCAAGGCATGGCTCATCACATGCACCGTGGCTTTCTCCCATTCCACCAATTCGCCGTTCATCCAAATAAATTTGGTCGGTTTGATTGACATGCAGTGTTCCTTTTATAGCAAGACTGACTGATGCTTGGCCTTAGGCGGCCACGGTTGCGGCGTGTTTGAGTAGCATTGGCTGGTTGCTGCGAGCGCGAACCAAGGGCAATTCCAGCGAATCGACCAAGGCTTGCCAACTGGCTTCGATAATATTTTCAGAGCAACCGACGGTTGTCCAACGTTCGTCGCCCATTGCGGCCTCGATCAACACCCGCGTGGTGGCTCCGGTCGCCGATTCTGAATCGAGAATCCGCACTTTGTAATCGACCAGATGTACCTCGGCCAATTCGGGATAGCGTGAGAGTAAGGCTTTGCGCATCGCTTGGTCAAGTGCGTTAACTGGGCCATTGCCCGAAGCCGCTGTATGATAAATTTCATCGCCAATTTGCAGCTTAACGGTGGCCTCGGCTTGCATCTCGACTCCACGCCGTTGCTCAACAATTGTCACAACATCGAGCAATTTGAAGGGTGCTTCATAATCGGCAGCAGCCCGCCGTACTAAAAGTTCAAATGAACCTTCGGCGGCTTCAAACTGAAAGCCCTTGCTTTCGAGCAATTTGACGCGTTCGAGCACGCCGCGTTCAAGGCCAGTGCTTTCCACGCCTAGTTCTTCGGCTCGCATTTTGATGTTACCACGGCCTGAAAGCTCGCTGATCACTACCCGTTTACGATTGCCCACTTGAACTGGCTCGATATGCTGGTATGAATGCTCAACTTTAGCCACAGCAGCAACGTGAATTCCGCCTTTATGGGCAAACGCGCTGTTGCCAACATAGGCGGCGTGCTCGTCGGGGTTCAAATTGGCAATTTCGCTGACTGTGCGCGAAAGCTCGGTCAAACGTTGCAGTTGATCAGGCAGCACACAGAACATGCCCATTTTCAGTTGCAAATTGGGAATGATCGAGATTAAGTTGGCGTTACCGCAGCGCTCGCCATAGCCGTTGATCGTACCCTGAACTTGGCGACAGCCGCCAACAATCGCGGCCAAGGAATTTGCCACCGCCAACTCGCTATCATTATGGGTATGAATGCCCAGTTGGGTGTTGATTTTACCCTTAACCCGTTGCACTACGGCGCTAATCCAATCGGGCAATGAGCCGCCATTGGTATCGCACAGTACAATCCAATCTGCGCCAGCTTCGGCAGCCGCCTTGATCGTGGCTAGGGCATAGTCGTTATCAGCGCGGTAGCCATCAAAAAAGTGTTCAGCATCGTAGATCACTTCTTTGCCATGGGCTTTCATCAGGGCTACGCTATCGCGAATCATGGCCAAATTTTCTTCGAGCGTCGTTTCCAACACCTCAGTCACGTGCAAAGTCCATGATTTACCAACCAAGGTTACCACAGGCGTGTTAGCATCGAGCAAAGCCTTGAGGTTGGCATCGGTTTCAGGTTTGCTGTTGGCGCGGCGAGTTGAGCCAAAGGCAGCAATTTTGGCATGCTTCCACTCCATTTTGGCAGCTTCAGCAAAAAATGCTGCATCTTTGGGATTCGAGCCAGGCCAGCCACCTTCGATATAGTGCATGCCAAAGCGATCAAGTTCGCGAGCGATTTTCAATTTATCAGCTAAAGATAACGAAAGCCCTTCGCGTTGAGTGCCGTCCCGCAGCGTTGTATCGTATAAAAATATTTGCATGTGTCACACTCCTAGAACATAGAGCAATTGATTTATGATTTTGGCAAGGATTTGCGTCCCCTCACCCCCTGACCCCTCTCCCGAACGCGAGCGAGGGGAATTGGTTAGGCTAAACTCCCCTCTCCCGCTCCGTGGGAGAGGGGCTGGGGTGAGGGGATATCGCAATTGTTTCATTAATTAATTTATGTTCTATGCTCTATGTTCTATGTTCTAAACTTTGGATAGCTACCAAAAATCTTGACTGTGCCAGCGATGTGTGCCAGCTTTTGTAAGGCTTCAGCAACGACTGGCTCATGGCGATGGCCATCAATATCAACCAGAAAGACATAATCGCCAAGCTCGGCTTTGGCAGGCCGCGATTCAATTTTGCTCAAATTGATGCCAGCTTGGGCGAAAATTGCCAAGGCTTCGTACAATGCTCCTGCTCGATTAACTTTGGCAGTAAACATCAGCGAAGTCTTGTCGTCGCCGGTTGGTGCGGCATCCTCAGGAGCCAACACCACAAAGCGCGTGCGATTATTATTGTTATCCTGAACATCGTAGGCCAAGATATTGGCTTGGGCGCGTTCGGCAGCATGCAAGGTGGTCAATGCGGCGGCGCGGCGCTCATCGGCGAGCGCTTCGACCAATGCAGCAGCAGTGCTTAACGCGGCCACGGTTGGCACATTCGGCAAGCAGCGTTCAATAAAACGGCGCGATTGCGCCAGCGGTTGTTGATGGGTGTAGAGCACTTCGACCGTATCGAGTTGCACATCGGGCTTGGCCACCAGCATATGCCGAATCGGAATCACGATTTCGCGGCAAATCCGCAGGCGCGTTTCGTGAATCAGCACATCAAGCGTGACGTTGACCGCCCCTTCGAGCGAGTTTTCAATTGGCAAAATGCCTAAATCAACCGCGCGAGTTTCAACAGCCGTAATCACAGCGGGCATACTTGCCATTGGCAAATAGGTGGATTGTTGGTCGCCCGCTTCCAACGCTGCTTTTTCGCTGAATGTACCAGCCGGGCCAAGATAAGCAATTTTCATAAGTTCGTTTGGGCTAATGAGGTTGATCGAGAGCAACCCCAGCAATTATTCATAACGACCAAGGGTCGAGCCACCGAACAGATCCACGCCGGGGGCGGTGCTGGCAACTTCCATGCGGGCGGTGGTTTCTTGCTTGAGCCGTTCTTGACGAGCTTTCAGTAATTTGTTCAAGGCGCTAACATAGGCTTCGGCTGCAGCAACGATGATATCAACATTGACTCCATTGCCCCGCCAAACCTTGGCATCTGCTGCTTTGTCGGTTAGCACCCCACGTACATGTTTATGCTTGCCTTCAACGACTTTCACGCTGACTTCGCCAACTGCATCGATGCCTTCGGTGATCGCGTTGACCGCAAATTCGAGCAAGGTAACCGGAGTTAGCACAACTTTGTTGATCGCCGAATAAACGGCATCGACTGGGCCTGTGCCTTGGGCCGATTCGATTTTGACTTCGCCGTTGGGGCCGCGCATCCGCACGGTCGCGGTTGGAATGGCGTTAACACCTGAGGCAAATTGCACATGCTCCAATTCATAAACTGGGCTTGGGCGGCCTGCTTCATCGCTGATCAAGGCTTCAACATCGCGATCATCAACATATTTCTTGCGATCAGCCACATCTTTGAAGCGAGCAAACAAGTGATTGATCGTGGCTTCATCGAAGCTATAGCCCAACTCTTGCACCCGATGGCGGAAGGCATGGCGGCCTGAGTGTTTGCCCAAAACCAAGGCATTACCATCTTGACCAACCGATTCGGCGCTCATAATTTCGTAGGTCATGCGGTGCTTCAACACACCATCTTGGTGAATGCCCGATTCGTGGGCGAAGGCATTCGCACCAACAATTGCCTTGTTGGGTGGCACTTGGGTGTTGGTGCAGGCACTCAACAAGCGTGAGCTAGGGGTTAGTTGGGTGGTGTCGATATTAGTGCTCAGGCCATAAAATTGCTTGCGCGTTTCCAAAGCCATCACGACTTCTTCCAATGAAGCGTTACCAGCTCGCTCACCGATGCCATTAATTGTGCATTCGATTTGGCGTGCGCCAGCCCGAACGCCAGCCAACGAATTAGCCACCGCCAAGCCCAAATCGTCGTGGCAGTGGGTCGAGATAATTACATCAGCAGCGCCAGGTACGTTTTCGATAATCCCCCGAAGCAACGCTGCATATTCCTCAGGCGTGGAATAGCCCACGGTATCAGGAATATTCAAGGTTGTTGCGCCTTCTTCAATCGCTATCGCCAGCATCTGATACATAAATTCGATGTCGGAACGGGTCGCATCCATCGGCGAGAATTCAACATCGTCGCAAAGCGAGCTTGCCAAACGCACCATCTCACGGGTTTTCGTCAGCACTTCCTCGCGGGTCGAGCGCAATTGATACTCGATATGGATATCTGAGCTTGAAAGGAAGGTGTGAATGCGCTTTTTGGCCGCTGGTGCAATCGCCGTGGCACAGGCTTCGATGTCGCTTTTGACTGCGCGAGCCAAACCACAGATCACTGGGCCATCAGCAGTACCAACGCTCTTGGCGATTTGGTTGACCGCCTCCCAATCGCCTGGTGAGGCTGCCGGAAAGCCTGCTTCGATAATATCCACGCCCATTCGCGCCAATTGCTTGGCAACTTCCAATTTTTCGTGCAGATGCATGGTGCAGCCTGGTGATTGCTCACCGTCGCGCAGGGTTGTATCGAAAATGCGTACATAATCGCTGGTCATAAAGTTCTCCGTAATGAGGGCGATTGTGAAGGTTTGTATCGTTCCCTCACCCCCAACCCCTCGCCCATTGCGTGGGCGAGGGGAGAATTCGATTCAGGGTTCCCCCTCTCCTCGCCGGGCGGGAGAGGGGGCTAGGGGGTGAGGGAACGTAAGACACTAAGCCCTCGTTCCCTAATTAACTGCCTGGGTTAATTTCTTTTGGATTGACGAATGGCATCATTGAGCGCAATTCGCGGCCAACTTGCTCGATTTGGTGACCAACATCGGTTGAGCGATATTTGTTGAACCGAGCACGGCCAGTGTGGTTTTCTTCGATCCAATCTTCGGCGAATGCGCCATTTTGAATCTCTTCCAACAACAGTTTCATGGCAGCTTTGGTTTCGCTGGTCACGACGCGTGGGCCAGCAATGTAATCGCCCCATTCGGCGGTATCGCTGACTGAGTAGCGCATATAGCTCAAGCCGCCTTGGTAGAACAAATCGACAATTAACTTGAGTTCGTGCATACATTCAAAGTAGGCAACTTCTGGTTGATAGCCAGCTTCGACCAAAGTTTCAAAGCCAGCTTTGACCAAGGCTGAAACGCCGCCACATAAGATGGCTTGTTCGCCAAACAGGTCGGTTTCGGTTTCTTCGGCGAAGGTGGTTTCAAGCACACCAGCCCGCGCACAACCGATGCCCTTGCCATAAGCCAAAGCATTTTGCAAGGCCTCGCCACTGGCATCTTGGTACACCGCGACCAAGCCAGGTACGCCGCCGCCATGCTCAAACACTTCACGGACACGATGTCCAGGTGATTTGGGGGCGATCAACGAAACATCAACTCCGGCAGGTGGCACGATTTGACCATAACGAATATTGAAGCCGTGAGCAAACATCAAAGTTGCGTTGGGCTTTAAGTTGGGGGCAATTTCATCGCTGTAGAGTTGGGCTTGGGTGGTATCTGGCACCAACACCATGACAACATCGGCAGTCTTGGTGGCTTCGCCAACGCTCAAGACCTGCAAGCCCGCAGCTTCGGCTTTAGCCTTTGATTTGCTACCTTCGTGCAAACCAACCACCACCTGCACGCCGCTATCTTTCAAGTTCAAGGCGTGGGCGTGGCCTTGTGAGCCATAACCGATGATCGCCACAGTTTTGCCAGCTAAGCGTCCAAGATCTGCATCGTTATCGTAATAAAGCTTTGCCATTGAATGAGTTCCTCAATATAACTAATGGGCTGAACGATGAACAATTGCTACCCGTGTTTATTCCATGGTCTCGCCGTAATCGCCCCACCAGGTATCCCAATTGACATCTTCGTCGCTATAGTGGGCTTTATCAGCGGTCGCGGTGGTTTCTTCTTCAAACATTGGTTGCAGCATGGTCGTGATCCTTTATTAATGAAGAGGCGATTGCCTCGTTGAATTCAATTAAGCAGCGCGAAATTCTTGGTTTTGATATGGCCCGCTGACAGTCGATGCGCCACGAGTCATTGCTACGCAGCCAGTTCGGACTAGTTCGCGAATGCCAAATGGACGAATTAGATCAACAAAGCGGTCGAGTTGTTCAGGGCTGCCGCTGAGTTCGATCATCATGGCATCGGGCACAACATCGACAATTTTGGCTCCGAAAATATCGGCTAATTGCATCAATTCGCTGCGCTTGGCTGGTGGTGCATAAACCTTGACCAGCAACAAATCGCGGGTAACGTTGGGGTCTTGGCTAACATCGCTGACCTTCAGCACATCGATCAATTTATACAGTTGTTTGATCACTTGCTCGACGCTGGTGGTATCGCCATCGACCACCAAGGTCATGCGCGAGATGCCAGGCGTTTCGGTATGGCCAACGGTCAAGCTTTCGATATTGAAACCACGGCGGCGAAACAGGCTCACTGAGCGGTTCAGCACCCCAGGTTGGTCACGTAACAAAGCAACTAAGGTATGTTTCATTGCAAAAATCTCCTGTGAGCCTATTTGACTGCCACAACGTCTTCGATTTCGACTTCGTTGGGGTCTTCGAACATATCGCTGATGCTCGCGCCCGGAGCCACCATCGGGTACACGTTGACTTCGCGCTCAACCACAAATTCAATCAAGAAAGGGCCATTGGTTGCGCGGGCTTGATGAATCGCTTCGGCTACATCTTCAGGGCGCTCGACTCGCAGCCCAGGAATGCCATAAGCATCAGCCAACTTGATAAAATCGGGACTCCACATTGGCGTTGCCGAATAGCGACGTTCGTGGAAAAGCTCCTGCCATTGGCGCACCATGCCCAAATAGCCATTGTTGATGATACAAATCTTCAAGGGCAGGCTTTCTTGCACCACCGTGGCTAGCTCTTGCAAATTCATCTGGAATCCGCCGTCGCCAGCAATGGCCCAAACTTCTTCGTTGGGGCAAGCGACTTGCACGCCCATTGCTGCTGGCAAGGCAAAGCCCATGGTTCCCAAACCGCCTGAAGTGATGTGGGTATGTGGCTTCATATATTCGATCAGCTGAGCAGCCCACATTTGGTGCTGGCCCACATCGGTGCAAACTCGAAACTCGCCTTGCATAATCTGCGTGAATTCGGCATAGACATGGTGTGGCGTGAACATGCCACTTTCTGGATCGCGTTGGCGCTTGGAGCGAGTGGCCTGAATCTCACGAATATGGTTGAGCCATTCGCTATGCTCGTTGGCATTGACAATTTCGGTCAAGTTTTCCAGCACGCGCTTGGCATCGCCCACGATTGGCACAGCCGTAATCACGTTTTTGCCAACTTCAGCCGGATCAATATCAACGTGAATAATTTTGGCGTTACGGGCAAAGGTATCCAATTTGCCAGTCACACGGTCGTCGAAACGTGCGCCGATTGTAAACAACACATCGCATTCTTGGATGGCGCGGTTGACATGGACCCAACCGTGCATGCCAGGCATGCCCAACGATAACGGATGATCTTCAGGAATACAGCTAATTCCTAATAAGGTGGTAATCACCGGAATGCCAGTTTTTTCGGCAAATTCGCGTAATTCGACGCTGGCGTGGCCTAGTAAAATGCCATGGCCTGCCATAATCAAGGGCTTTTTGGCCTGATTCAGCAAATTAGCAGCTTCTTTGATTTGGCGGCGATTGCCTTCGTAGTTGGGCTTGTAGCCTGGCAAATCGACCGATTCTGGATATTCGAACATGCCACGGGCGTTTTGCACATCTTTGGCAACGTCGATTAGCACTGGGCCTGGGCGGCCAGTTCGCGCAATATGAAAGGCTTCTTTGAACACGCGGGGCAAATCGCGCACATCGGTCACCAAATAATTGTGCTTGGTGATTGGCTGGGTGATGCCCGTTACATCGGTTTCTTGAAAGCCATCTTTGCCGATCAACGAGGTGACAACTTGCCCTGTGATTGCCACAATTGGCACTGAATCCATCATGGCATCGGCAATTGCAGTGACCAAATTGGTTGCACCCGGGCCGCTGGTAGCGACACAAACCCCAACTTTTCCGCTAGTACGGGCGTAGCCTTCGGCGGCATGCCCAGCCGCTTGTTCGTGGCGCACCAAAATATGGCGCAATTGGGGATATTCAGGCAGCGCATGGTAGAACGGCATAATCGCCCCACCTGGATAGCCAAACATCACATCAACGCCTTCGGCTAGCAACGCTTCACACATCATTTGAGCACCAGTTAGCGTTTTCATCGGTATACCTCGCCTTGCGTAAGGTTTAATATCAATAAATTATCTATGCTTCCAACACCGCGCCATTGCTGGCGTTCGTCACCAAACGGGTGTAGCGTGCCAACCAGCCGCGTTGATGTTTGCGTTCTGGGGCTTGCCACACAGCGCGGCGTTCGGCAAATTGAGCTTCGCTTAATTCGACTGCCAACAGGCGATTTGCTAAATCGATGTGAATGATGTCGCCATTTTCGATCAGGCCAATTGGGCCACCCTCGGCGGCTTCGGGGGAGATATGGCCAATACACAAGCCACGTGTGCCACCACTGAAGCGACCATCGGTCAATAAGGCCACTTGTTCGCCCAAGGGCATGCCTTTGAGCAACGAGGTCAAGGCCAGCATTTCGCGCATACCTGGGCCACCGCGTGGGCCTTCGTAGCGCACTACCACCACATCGCCAGCTTGAATTTCGCCAGCGCGGGCGGCGTAGGTGGCAGCTTCTTCGCTGGGGAAGCAGCGAGCCGGGCCGCTAAATGTCATTTGATGTTGATCAACTGCGCCAATTTTGATCACCGAACCTTCGGGAGCCAAATTGCCAAACAAAATGCACAAACCGCCTTGGGCTGAGTGGGGATTTTCGATTGGGCGGATGCATTCAGGGTTTTCGTTGGCGATGCCTTGCAATTGTTCGCCTAAGGTTTGTCCAGTCACGGTTGGCACATTCAGGTGCAGGGCATCGGGCTTTTTGGCCAATTCGGCCATGATTGCTGGTACGCCACCAGCGCGATGCACATCTTCCATATGCCATTGGCGATTGCCATCCCAAGCTGGGCTAACTTTGGCCAAGTGAGGCACACGCGCCGCAACTTCATTAAAGCGGCTGATTGGATAATCCAAGCCTGCTTCACGCGCCAAGGCCAAAACGTGCAAGACGGTGTTGGTCGAGCCGCCCATGGCAACATCGAGCGCCATCGCGTTATCAATTGATTCGGGAGTGACAATATCGCTGAAGGAAATATTTTGGTGGAGCAACTCGAGGACTTTGGCGGCGGCGGTGCGGGCTAGCTCGTGGCGGGCGGGGTCGGTAGCCAGTAATGAACCGTTGTAGGGCAGGGCGATTCCCAGTGCTTCACACAAACAATTCATCGAATTGGCGGTGAACATGCCGGAGCAGGAGCCGCAGGTCGGGCAGCCGTTGCGCTCCAAATCCAGCAGCCGTTCATCGCTGATGCGGCCAGAAGCATGTTGACCAACGCCCTCGAACACACTGATCAAGTCAACTTTATTGCCATCTTTATCGCGGCCAGCCTGCATTGGCCCGCCCGATACAAAGACGGTGGGGATATTGACGCGGGCAGCGCCCATCAGCATGCCAGGCACGATTTTATCGCAGTTGGGGATACAGATCATCGCATCGAAACAGTGCGCTGCTGCGACGGTTTCAACACAATCGGCGATCAACTCGCGCGAGGGCAAGGAATAGCGCATACCTTCGTGGCCCATCACGATGCCATCATCAACCCCAATCGTGTTGAATTCAAAAGGAATGCCGCCAGCTGCGCGAACTGCATCTTTAACAATTTTGGCAAACTCATGCAAGTGAACATGGCCAGGAATAATATCAATATAAGAATTGCAGATCGCCACGAATGGCTTTTGAAAATCGCTATCGTCTTGAATTTGGCCCGTCGCACGTAGGAGTGAACGATGTGGAGCGCGTGCAAAGCCCCGTTTGATCGTATCTGAACGCATAGATGCTCCCCGCATAGAGAACTGATGGCTGGACAGGCCATCATTGAAAGGCGATTGAGCCAATGCTTCAGGTGGATTGGCCGCAGATCGCAAGATTTTGGCAATAGGAAAGCAAGCCTTGTCAGTCCCGATGCTGAACACAGGCAAGATGGGCGAACATACTCAACAATGAGCTGAACGAAAGAGCGACACTGCTCCGGGGTTTGTTGCAATCATCGCAACGGTTCGGGTTATCGCTCTAGCGCAGGCGACGGCCTACGCGACACGACCAATTGGGAATGGGTTGGAGCATAATAAACTGCGGACGAGGAGTGATCATGGTGACGAGAGTTGTCAACAAGTTCCGCATGTGTTTATCCTCCAGAAGCTAACTTAATCAAAAATCAAAAGCCCCTCCCGATTGGGAGGGGCTTGAGTTCTTTTGAACTACCCGCGAGGCTTGTTAGCCCCTCCCACACAAAAGTGACCGCGTAATGACGACGATTACGAGGCTAAGGAGGTTGCTAATAATAATAAACGCGGGACGATTACTCATTTGGTAGTTTCCTACAAAAGTTATTTGTGCAGAGTATACACACAGAGCTAGGGTCTGTCAAGTTGGATTTTTGAGTAGTTTACTTAACTTCAGCCATGGTTTGCCATGGGTTGGCATGAAGCTTTGCTGCTCGTTGGGCAATTGAAGCTAGCCACAATCGTATGCAAAAGGCGATCGTGGCTTAATCATCATCTAATACGATATTCTGGCCAATTAGCTCAAAGATATTTTTACTTTTTTCATTTTGATTACTCTCACTGATCTTTTGAGCACCTAATTCGCGATCATATTTTGTGATTAATCTGCTAGTAACAAATGTATCAGTTGTTTGTTGGTTATAGTTGCGAATACTGCTCATCAAATCTGAAATCTCAATTAATTGTTCACTCAATAGAGTAGAATTTTTATTGAATGTTTTATCAAAAACCACTATCGTATCGCCATTTTCAGGATTCACAGCTAAAAAATCGATCTTGACCGGAGCATTGGTAATTTTTGCTAAAGTTGCATATGTTCCACTATAAGTCTTGGTAAAATCAAGATTGGCACTCGCCAGCTTTGGATTCAAGACAATATATTCTGGAGGCAATGAAACGATTAAATTATCTTGTTCAATCGTTTGCCAGCCTGCTGGTGGAATTGGGCGTGGCTCTGATTGATTCAGCCAAAGATAACCTCCAATCATTGCAGCAATAATTATAGATCCAATAATGATCCAATGTACTATTCGCATCTCAGGCTCTCTTTCGCAATTAACTAAAGTAATCCAATAATATAAATAGCTAAACATAATATTCCAGCGATCAAAATAAGTGACTTAGCAAGAGTGTTAATTTTTTTATCAAGCAAACTATCTAAGCCCAATAAACCAAGCCCTACACCACCCCAAAGATTTGGCCAGAGCTTATCGGTTGAAATCGCTTGGTATGCGATGATCAATCCAAGGAATGTTCCCAAAAATCCACTAATCAAGTTGAGAGTATTGACATATTTCTGTTGCATAACCACTCCATTCAATTCAATTTGAAACTCATTGGTTATACGCCAACATTTGAGCAAGGTTGCTCATTGGCTAGCTTTGCAGGTGGCGCTGCTACCAAGGCTCGAGTGTTCGTTTAGGCCTGCATTTCGCTAGAAATATAGGGTTTAATATGGGTAATTGGCTGCATTGTTAATCTCTCAATCGGCAAAATACCTAGTCGAAGCATACTAAAAAGCCTCGACTGCTGATTGCTACCAAAGCCCGAGGCTAAACAGGCTACGGATTAATCTAAATCTTCCGCAGCTTCATCGTCGTGAGCTTCAACGATAAAATGTTCGCCTGTATCATTATTGATCAAACGCCAATATTCGTTATTGGTTGAACTAATCAATAATTCGAAGCAATATCCTTGGCTCAAATGCAATTGGACATCGCCGATGGGATTAATCTGAATGCTGCGGATAAACAAGGATTGAGGCCAAAACGTCGCTAAAAAACTGTGCAAGGCTGAAGGTTCAACTCCCGTCGGATCAGGCTGCGCCCAATCGCCATTGGCAATAACGAGCCGTTGGTGATGCCAGAAACGCCATACACCACCAATATGCAAACTATAACGCCCAAACTCAACTTCTTGCTGTTTACGGTTGATTGTTAAGCGCTTTTCGCCTATCCGCAAGCACAAGATGCCTGCAACATCAAAGCCATCCCACAGCATTTGGCCAAGTAAAGTGGCTAGTTTTTGTTGAATGACCGGAATTTTGTGCATAAACTCCTAGCTGCGATAACGCCAAATTTCTAGCCCATCGCGGTGTAAAACCCAATGTTCACCAGCTGCGGCATTGATCAGAATGTCGAGTTTATAATCATAATTGATTGAAAAGCAGAGATCGCCACTCTGCGGTTGCACGTCAATCGACCAAATAATTAAACTGGCGGGATCGTGCTTGGCCCAAAACGCTGCAACACTTGGCTCAAATTCGATATTGTTATCGTTGTCATACAGCCAATCTTCGCTACTGAGCAAAACTTGTTGCTGCTGACGTAAACGCCAAGCACAGTTGATGGTTAATTGATAATATTGAATTTCTCGCGTGCGCGGCTCGCCAACGCGAATAACGAAGCTTTCGAGATCACAGCTTGGGCCGTGAAACCACAAAGCTCCTCCATTGAGTTGGCTAAGAGTTGATTTGATGCTGCTGAGTTGGCTCAAGCATTGCGCTCCGCATAGAGTTTGGGCAATATATCGTGGAGAATCTGCTGCTATTCTACAACGAAGGACTGAATTAAACATGGAACCCAATTACCAATTGAGATCGGAATATCATCCCAACCAATCTCTCGATTGATGATTGTTCGGGTCAATCGTACCGCATCAGATCAAAATCTGCGAGTGCGGCAGGTGGAACTGCCGCTTTTTGATTGAAACAACCTTCAGTGTCTTGGAACGGGTCTTTCAGATCAAGCAACTCACGCATCGCACAGGCCGTGGTATGGATATGTGATTGGACTTTGTTGCGGTATCTTTAATTGTTTGTCGCAGTTCATGAATGGCAAATTATCATTTTTTGATTTTGTGATTTGAACTAGCAACAGTGGGTAAATTAGCAGGAAAAATTATTTTACTTTTTATTATTTTTGATTTTCTTTAATGAAATTAAGCCATTTATTAAAATAACTACAATAAACACATTATAAATATTATTAATAAATGTACCTATTATTAAGAATAATAATCCCCATATAAGACTTGATTTGATAGATTTACCAAGAACAATAAACGATAAAGAAAAACTAAAAATCATCACTAATATATGCGATTTAAATGATGAAAGTGTATAAAGTAAGGTAGTGATTATTAATATAAATCCAATGGATATACTAATTTTTTTATACAAACCATCTTTTGTGCCCATAAAATCCTCCAAATATTATCAATTAATATTTATTATAAGTAGGGTGCTAATAAAGATAACACCCTACTTATGAAATTATCTTATTCTCATCGAATTCGATAACACTCAGGATGTGCTCTACTATAAGTTATACAAGTATCGTCTGAGGCAGAACCAAATGCTTCATACACACCTAATGAATCCCAAATTTCTACCCATAAATCCCACATTTCTTTCAAATGGCCTTTAAGAGTGGGGATTCCTAAATATACGGTACCAGCATCCAAAAAGCCTCTTACCGTCCAAATTGATGGATTCATTAGGGTTTTAAAGAAAGCCTTAGGATTTCTTAGCATGTTTCCCGCAGTAAGCACACCATAGATATCAACAGCTATAAAGAAGCTCGTGCGTACAAACCTGAAAGCACGACCAGCACCACGGCACAGTGATCCCCAAAAACCTTTTCCACACTTAATATGACCACTTGGGTCAATATAGATTAAAGGATTATTGGATACATAGCTATATCTGTTTAGAGATTGAGCATTTTGGGGACCCCAATAAGATTTAATCTGATTAGAATTTTTCTCGTCATCACTAAGTTGAAACCAAAATCCTTTGGTTTGGATAAATCGTAATTCTTCACCTAAAGAGTTGATAAATAGTGTTTCATGGAAATCAACAGTCAAAGGGCTAAGAGCTTGGGTATCATCTCGGCCTATTGAATTTGCAGAACCGCCTTCGCCTGATGTGGTACCGGGCACGATACTATCAGCACTCACAAAACGGGCAATTGCCGCATCGTAGTAGCGAGCGTTGTAGAACAGCAAGCCTGTGCCATCGTCTTTGCGTTGACCAGTGTAGCCAAACTCAGTGCTGGTGAGGTTGCCACTGCGGGTTGCACCCCATGGATCATAGCGTTCAGCTTCGATCACGATACCACTGTTATTGGTAATAGCTCCAACCGAACCAAGGTGATCAACATGGAGATAGATTATGCTACCGCGATTGCTCGTGCTTGGGTTACCTGTAGTGGTACGAGCAGCAACACCTGCATAGCTAGAAACAACTTTGCCATCGCTCCAGTATTCAACGCTGCCAATGTAGAGCACACTCTTGACTGTTCCGCCAGTCGTGGTGGTTTTCTTGACGCGATCATTATCACCGTCATACTTGTAGGTTTCGGTGACGGTGCTGGTGCTAATTTGGGTTGGCTGGTTTTCGATGTTCCAAGTATAGCTGCGTCCACCACCGTTGACCATGTTGCCGTTGTTATCATACGTGTAGCTTTGTCCACCAACGCTGGAAACGGCGTGCGGTTTACCATTGGTATAGCTATAGCTTACACCTGCTTTGGTGGTGATATTGCCAAGCACATCGTAGCTGTAGCTTTGATTGAAGGTTGCACCGCCAATACACACGCTGCTACTGCTGCTCGTAACGGCACAAGCATTCGTTACGCGCTCCCGATGATCATAGCTGTAGCGCATAATTTCGTTCGCGTTCAAGCTATCCATCGAGGCAATCGTTTGCACATTGCCAGCGAGATCATAGGTAAAGTCGCGGCGGAAGCGCTCTTGCAAGGTGGCAACATCGGCAGTGATCGTGCTGGTTAAGCGTTTTGAAAGTGCATCGTAGCTATATTGGGTTTGTTGGCCATTGCCAAAGATTTCATGGGTTTTTTGGCCTAAGGCATCGTAGCTCACATTGCTTTGGAAGACTTCACCAAGGCTTGAACTGAGGCCATTTTGACGGCCAGCCGCATCATAGCTATAGGTGATGATTTCGCCAGTTGGGTAGACGACGGTATTTGGTTTCCCATCAGCACGATAGGTGTTATAGGTGCTATAGGTTGTGCCATCAACGGTTTGATCAATGGTTAGAATTTCGCCCCGTGGTGTGTAGCCATAGGTCGTGCTGCCACTGGCATCGGTCATGGTGGTTAGTTGGCCTTTGCCATAAGGATATGATCCACCAAATTGGTCGTAGGTATAACTGGCAAGTGTGGTTACGCCTTGCTTTTTGGCCGTCAAACGGTTGAGTAAATCGTATTCGAAACTCAAGGTTTGGTTTTTGGCATCGGTTTGGCTGGTCAGATTGCCATCAACATCGTAGCCATAGCTCCATGCACCCATGTCGGGGTCGTTCATGGTCAGCTTGCGACCTAATGAATCGTAGGTCATGTTGGTTACATTGTTGCTGGCATCGGTGCTGGTAGTCAACAAGTCAAGCGGGCTATAGGTATAGGTTGTCATGCCATAGCTGGCCCAGGTGGTGGTGTAATTGCCAGTACAGCTGAAGTCGCTCAAGAAGGCAAAGCTTGTACAATTGCCACTGAGTTCCTGCACCTGCACCAACCGCCCAAATTGATCGGTGCGATGTTGCGTCCGATTGCGATTGGGGTCAATCGTATCGACCAAACTGAGGTTATTGTATTGCCAGTAGCGTTTGGTGGTTTTGGCCCCATCGGGAGTGGTTACGGTTAACAAGCGACTGAGACTATCATAGGTCTTGGTCGTCCAATTTACCCCGCTGCCGGGAACCGTTGTGTAAACCCCGAAGGTGCCACTGGTTTCGCTGACATAGCGTGGTTGTGATTCTTGAGTAACTTGGTTCAAACCATCATATTTGGTGTCAACCACAATATTTTGGCTGCCATCGATACTTTCTTGTTTGGTTTGAATCTTGCGGCCTAAACCATCATAGAACTGACTACTAATCTGAACGCCACTTAATCCAGCATGCTCGCGGGTTTCCGTCCAATAGCGGAAGGGCAGGGCGCTATCGGCATAGTAGGCTTTGACGGTTGGCAAGGCACTACTATCACCTGGCTTGATTAATGCGGACATACGCCCAAAGACATCATATTCAGCGTTGGTAATATTACCATTAGCATCAGTCACACTGGTCAAGGTGCCCATACGATAATCATAGCCAGCGCTTTCGTTTAAGCTTGGGCTATTGGTGTTGCCAGTTGGTTGGCCCACACTGGTTGAGAAGGCATGGAAGTTTGGATCGTAGGTTGTGGTAACCGTGCTGCTGCTTGAGCCATTACCTGGTGTGCTAAATGTGGTGGTTGAACCATTGAACAAGCGCGTGCCTGGTTGAGCATAGCTTGTAACCGTGGTTTGGTTGCCATAGGCATCGTAGCCATAGCTGGCATCGCTGCTGGTGAGGGTTACGCCAGTTGTGCTGGTTGATAATGGCACATTATTGTATTTGCGCACCAAGGTCAGCAAGCCACGCGTCCCAACCGCTGGAGTCGTTACCGCGCCATCGTAGCGATTTTCGGTCAAGGCCAACAAGCGATTTTGACCATCGCGGATAACTTGCGTGGTCAAGCGATCAACAATATAGGCCGTGCTTGTATTGGGTGTATAAGTATTGGTGGTTGAGCGATAGACCGCGCCACTAACATCCAACTCTTCAACTTTGGTGACATTGCCATACTGCACGCCACCTTGATTGGCTGGGTCGTAGTAGTATTTGGTGCGGTTAACGGTTGCCGTAGGGCCGCCAGCAGGAGCGGGATCATAATTGACGCTGAATGATTCGTTGGTGTAATCAAATGAGCGCCACAAGCCTGCGAATGGCGATTCCATAAACCCATAGAATTCGACCATATAGAAATTGCCGCTTTCGCGCAACATCGTACTGGTTGTGCCTTGGCGTTGAACCGTGCGATATTCCTTGCCTTTCAAGATTTCGCGGTTACGAATTTCAATGAAACAGGCATCCGTTTCCATCTGTGAGCCATACACGGCTGGGTTACAAGTGGTATCGCCTTGATAGAAATAGTGGTCGGTTTCGTTACCGTTGGCATCACGCTCAGTTACCTTGGCATGACCACGGAATTCGCTATAAGCTTTATGCACCAACCATGAACTCATATCGGTGTTATTGCGATACTTGTTGTAGTACAAAATCGCGGAGTTAGCGTAGGTTTGGGTGGCTAAGCTCCCAGGATCTAAGATCGACCCCAGCGAATTCAGGGCAGGGCTGGTGTAGCTATAGTTGGTGGTGTAGCTATTGCCGCGCCCGTCAGTGGTGGTTTTCGCCGTTACCCGACGATAGTTTTCGAGGAATCGATTGTTGACAACAAAACCGATATTTTCATAGGTAAAGGTCAGCGTTCCACCTTGACCATTATTGACACTGGTCAAGCGGTTCCACGCACCTAATGGATAGTGTTCATTTGTCCCACGATCTGTCCCATAGGTAAAGGTGGTTGCTGGCAAGGCGCTTGTGCCATTGTTACCCACCCGTTGGATACTCTTGAGGGTGAGTTTTTGGCTCGTGGTGTCGGGTGAGCCAACCCCATTGGCCTTGATTGATGCGTCTGAGAGCGTACTATAATCGTAAGCCAAGTTATATTGACGCACTAATTCCCAAGCGCTGCTTGGTTTGCTATAGACCTTGATCGTATCGAGTTGGCGGCTCTCGCGTGGTGCTCCTGATGGTCCACCAAGCTGATTAGGAGCATTTTCAAACGCTAAATCACCAGTCCGTGTTGATGAATTAAACTCAACTTTATAGCGATCACTTGCACCTGTGCCGCTATTGGCTCCCCACGTGATATTGGTTGGCCAAATTTCACGATCAACGGTGCCTGCAATCCCATTACAGGTTGTACGGGCGAGGCTATCGCGACCATAGTTGTAGGTGATTACGTTGTTGTTGACATCGGTGACACTTGTGAGTAACCATTTATAGGTTTCCATGCTGGCAGCGCCATCAACGGCACAGGTATCCCAGCCCCACCATGCATCGTCAACAAATTCGTACTTGGTGCCATCTTTGGCCCACACTCGCCAGCCATAGCGTTTGAGTGGCGCACCATAGCGGCTCCCACCGCGGCTTGCGGTCGAATCACCAAGCTCAAAGGCCGTTACTTTGGCAAAGGTTTCATTGACTGGTGTCCATGTCCAATGTGATAGATTGGCTTCAACCGGCGAGCCAACTAAGGCTGCTCCACGGGTAACATCGAATGATTGGCCATTGAACACTAATGAATAGTACGTTCGGCCATCGGCAACCTTATTCGACGAGACTGAGCCAGTATCCAAACTCCAGCCACGGCCAACCCAGCCTGCTTGTTGCTTGGCGCGTAAGCCGCCCTTGCCATCGGTGCTGCTACTGCTATAGCTCAAAGCAACATTGGGTTTGATACCGCCTGGGCCTGCTGGCACATCAATTGGGTACGATGAACTGGCAGCACCAGTGAAGAGGCTGGTTTGCCAACCTTGCAGGCTTGGCAAGAATGCCTCTGATGGCGACGAACCATCGCTGAGTTGGTAATTGCCACCAGCCGCAATCCGTGCCACCGCAGTGCGGTTTTGCAGATCAAGGGTCGTTGGGACAACCGTCCACGTGTTGGCGGTTTCATCGTAGGTCATGAGGGTTAAGTCACTGGCCGACATGCCAAGGGCCAGCAATTGGGCCTCGGTGTAACGGACTTTCAGCGTCATTTCGCCAGTGTTGGTGGTGCTGGTGACGCGAAATGCTGGTAAGCCGCGTTGCGGATTTGGCTTGGCGACTTTGACCAGCGGTTCAATCGTCAGGGTTGTGTCAGCCGTTGGTTTGGCAATGGCAACTTCGATCGCAGCATCAAGGGTTCGAACGGTTGTTGCACTACTGCCGCGGCTTGCTGTTACCGAGCGAGCGGTGCTGGGAGAAGCAATGATCGCCCCAGCGCGTGATTGAACGGGTTGCTCTAATTTCGCTGCACCGACTGAAGCGGTAGTCAGAATAACCCCATCAGGAGCGTGATTGACTTGGACTTGCACACCCATGCGTGTGCTTTTATGCGCCGCAAGTGTGGACAACGACCACTCCCAATAGCTCCCATCAGCGGAAAGATTGGCCTTGGTGAGGGGTGTGGTATGGGCTGGAACTGGCAAGCGAACCACAATATCTGAGGCAACTAAATTGCCAATATTATTGAGATCAAGGGTTAAGCCGAGGGTTTCGCCAACGGCAACTAACGAGCGCTCGGTGTGCAAGGTTACATGCAAACTTGGCGCACTGCGTTCGCGGACAGTCGCGACTAAGGGTGATTCTGGGGTTGACGATGGTGTGGTTGGATTGGTATCGCGTGATTGAGCGGCAATTGGTGACGCTGGAATAGTTGAAGCGGTCACCGCAGCTAATAACGCCCCTGAAACAGTTCGTTTCAGGCGTGATGATAGTGACATAAATACTCTCTCGATAAAAGTAAACGCGTCAAAAAAGCTTAGTGCATAGCGACATGCACCAAAGGAATGGAAAAGAGGCCAAATCAAGTTAAACAATCGCTTATTAAAGATTGGCTAACTAATAGTATTTAATTGAGATTAATTGGAATACAAAAAACTCTCTTGTTCTCTGTAGCTCTTGATGCTCTCAACATCAACAACATGCCCTAGTTGAGGACATAACCTTACCTGCATCTCAAACAACTCGTTGTAGGTTTATCCTCCTAATCCAAATTACTCATCACGGCCATTTTACATGCTTTAATCAATTTTGCAAGGGTGAATTCTAACATAGTACTAACCAATTTCTAGCAGAACATTAAGCAATCAAGCAATCTGGATCATACGGTACAATCAACCTAGTTGCTTGTAGTTTGGTGGTTGAGGTTGGATTATGTGGTTCAAACGCCTGGCGTTGGTTGGTATGGGGTTGGTTGGGCTAAGTTTGCTGCTCTTGATTGGCAATTCAATCAGTTTGCGGCTCTTTGGGCAGGTTCAACAAATTGATGTTGGTAATTGGGGTGACCAAAATAGCGTTGCTGGCGGCTTTGAACAAGAGCAGAATGCGCTGGGCGAAACCTATCGTTGGACACAGTCCGAGGCTTGGGTTCGGGTTCAGGGCTTCGATTCGGCTAGCTCGCGCTTGCTTAGCTTGCAAGTTGGCGGTGTACCAAGCAGTTTGCCAGTTACCGCAACCATGCAGGTTTCAACGAATACGGCCAGCGTTGCTTTGCCACTAGTCCAAACTGCTCGCCAATATCATCTGTTGATTCCACCAACCCGCCAGCGCGATTGGCAAGTGCGGTTCGACGTGCCTACCCAACAAGTTTTGCCCGACCCACGATTTTTGGGTGTGCGCCTTGATCATGTGCAGATTCAGACCCCAAGCAATGTTTGGACCATAGTTCATTGGCAATTATTAATTGTACAACTGGCAATTGTTGGTAGCATCGTTGGGTTATTATGGTTGTTGGTTGCCGATTGGCAGACAATTATTGGTATAAGCTGTATTACAATTTTGGTTCTGCTCACAATTACTGGTAAATTTGTTTTGGTGGCTTGGGCTTGGCAATTGCGTTTGTTGGTTGTAACTATTGCTGCAATGCTGTTAATAGCTTGGTCCCGCTCATTGATTCAAAATCAGATTAGGCCCTTGCTAACGCCATATCAATATCGGTATTTGATTATTTTTAGTGTTATTGGCTTTTTTATTCCATTAATTAGTATACTATTTCCAAGTTTTGGCTCGCATGATCGGATCATTCATGCTGATCGTTTGGATCAAGTAGCTCAAGGTTCAGCATTATTATTAGATAAATTGTATGAATTTCAGGGCCGCGAAACCATTACTCCAACCACATTTTATCTATTAACACTGCCACTAAAATCGTTTTTTAATAATAATGGATTAATTATCGAAGGATTGTACACATTTTTGCATGCAAGCAGTGGGATTCTTTTGGCAGTTACGTTATTGCGCTGGAAGGTTCGGCCAATTTTCGCACTTGCCGCCATGATCTTAATCTCGGCAATGCCGCTTCAAATGACAATTTTATGGTGGGGCTTTGCGCCTCAAATTGTTGGGCAATGGCTAATGCTTTTATTTTTGGCCAGTTTTAGTTTTCAATCGACTCTGCGTCCAACATTATTGAGCATTAGCGTGCTCAGTGTGGCAATATGGATGCATAATGGGGTTGCTCTTTTAGCAGGAATTTGGATTACTAGCTATTGTTTATTGGGATTTTGGCTTGATTCTGCTCAACGTGAATATTATCGAGCTTGGTTTTTGAGCTTACTCGGAATTAGCCTGATTGGATTATTGGCAATTTATATTGATCTTTTTATGACAACAGGTGCAAATCAACAACGGGTAGTTACGTTTACTCAATATCTGCCAGCGGTGATCAACGGATTATCAGCTAGCTTTGCACCAATTGGGATTATTTTTATGGCAATTTTAGGCTTATTGCCATTTCTTAAGTTGGAGCAATCAAAAAAACTACTTCTTAGCGCGAGTGGATTAACCTTTTTATTATTTATTGCAGTCGATATATTTTTTGGTGTACAGGTACGTTATAGCTATTTCATTCTGCCCTTTCTAGTGATAATTATGATGGTATTTATCGAACAGCGATTAAATACCATAAAATATACTGATTATGTTGTGGTTATGCTAACGTTGCTCTTGTATGGCTACAATTTATATCCTTGGTACGATGCGATTATCTATGGTGTAAAGCCAAGTCTGTTAGGGCTGACTCACTAGCCTGCCAAGCTTCGATCAAGCGAGCTATGCTACAATAGCAGCTTAGGACAATCTGCTAGGGCTGATATATTATGCGAATCTGGGCTATTGCCGACTTGCACCTTGCTGGCGGGCAGGATAAACCAATGGATGTCTTTGGTGCTCATTGGCGTAATCATGCTGCAACCATCGCCAAGGCTTGGCACGAATCCGTTGCCGCCGATGATTTGGTGTTGATCGCTGGCGATATTTCGTGGGCCATGCATCTGAATGATGTTCGCGCCGATCTCGCTTGGATCGAGGCACTACCCGGCAAAAAGGTGCTGTGCAAGGGTAACCACGATTATTGGTGGAGCAGCAAAAATAAGGTTCGCGCCATCTTGCCGCCCTCGTTGCAGATTGTCGATTGCGATGCAGTAGTTGTCGATCAGATTGTCGTTTGTGGTACGCGTGGTTGGGCTGTGCCTGGCGACCGTGATTTTGATAAAACCACCGATCAGCGGATTTATGAGCGCGAACTTGGGCGTTTAGAACGAGCCTTGGCCGGAGCACAGGTGCTGGCTGAGGAGGTTCGCCCGATCTATGTGTTATTACATTTCCCGCCCTTCCGCGATGGCCAGCCAACCGAATTTGCCAAACGCATCGCCGCCGCTCATGCTCATACCTGTGTTTATGGCCACCTCCACCAAGCTGAACAATGGGCCAATGCCACAACTGGCCAGGTCGAAACAGTTTTCTATCAATTAACTGCCTGCGATGCCCTCGGTTTTAAACCGCTGCTATTAACCGATAATCCTTAAGTTTTTCTAAAGATCCTCTTGACAAATCATTGTTTCTTAATATATCTTTACTTTGGGAGCGGTCTCAAGATAAAAATTAACCGTGATGCTGCTCAAACGTCCTCGCCATCATCGCACCAGCCTGCCGCATCGCACCTGTGATCAAGGAGGATCGATGAACAGCCGACGACGTTACTGGTGGATAGTAGTGATGCTAGGATTAATTGCGGGACAATTCAGTTGGTGGCAGTCAAGCAGTGGTCAAACCAGCCCCCAAACATTACGGGCAGCTGCTGGCACGTTTTTAATTGGCAGCGCTGCTGATAGCGATTTTTGGAACTTCAGCGATCGCGCTCAATATGAAGCAATTTTGGGCGGTCAGTTTAATATTTATACTCCAGGCAACCAATTAAAATGGGATGCCGTGCACCCTCAACGTACAACCTACAATTTTGCGCCAGTTGATCGGCATATTCAAATTGCCAAAAGCTATGGCCAGCAAATCCACGGCCATACCTTGCTCTGGCATCAGCAAAACCCAAACTGGGTAGCCAACCAAAATTGGACAGCCAGTGAGCTAACCAGCATTTTGTATGATCATATTGATACGGTGGTTGGTCGCTACAAAAACGATATTGCAATTTGGGATGTGGCCAACGAAGTGTTTGATGATAGCGGCATTTATCGGCGCTCGTTCTGGTATAACATTATTGGCCAAAATTATGTTGAATTGGGCTTCAGACGTGCCCGCCAAGCCGATTCAGATGCAGTGCTGATTTACAATGATTACAACATCGAAGAAATTAACGCCAAATCGAATGCAGTCTATGCCATGGTCACTGACTTTTTGGCGCGGGGTGTGCCGATAGATGGGATTGGCTTTCAAATGCACTTGCTCGGTTCTGGCATCAATTACAACAGTTTTGCTCAAAATATGCAGCGCTTTGCTGATTTGGGCTTGAAAATTTATGTAACCGAAGCCGATGTGCGTTTGCAATTGCCCGCCACAAGTGCAAGTTTGGCCCAACAAGCGACGGTCTATCAAAATGTGCTTGATCGTTGTTTACGCCAACCAGCCTGCCAAGCCTTCCAATTTTGGGGCTTTACCGATAAATATTCGTGGGTTCCGAATACCTTCCCAGGCTATGGGGCGGCCTTGATCTACGATGAACAATACAATCCCAAGCCAGCCTATACCGCCATTTACAATCGTTTATTGCAAGGTCGGGGCGGCACTCCAACCCCAACGAGTGCCCCAACTGCTACGCGCACCCCAACAACGCAACCGACGGCGGTTCCAACCAACACGCCGACTAGCAGCCCAACGCCCACCCAAACAGCTCCGCAACCAAAGTTGATTTTGAGTGCGCCCAGCCAAGTGACGCTTGGGCAAGTCTTTACCTTGACGATTCAATACGTGAATATTGGCTTGCAATATACCACCGTAACCAGCAGCCCAGCTGGCTTGGTGCAACTTGATCCACCGTTGAGTATGCCTTGTAAATATAACCAACACCCAACTCAATGCAAAAATATCACCTTTAAAGCAACCGCACTTGGCACAGTTCAATTGAGTGCTAGTGCAACCGGCGAAGTGCCAAGTGCTGGTGGTGGTTGGGCTTGGGGTTCGGCGTTTGCCCAAAATCCAGTCAGCGTCACGATTGTTGATACTATTCCTACCAATACGCCAACTCCAACCCCTAGCCCAAGTCCAACTCCAACTGGTGGTGGTTGCCGTGTCAACTATGCTATCAACAGCCAATGGGGCAATGGCTTTGTGGCCAATGTGACGGTGACCAATGCAAGCAACACGCCGATCAATGGCTGGGCGCTCAATTGGAGTTTTGCGGGCAATCAGCAAATTAGCAATGCTTGGAACACTAGCCTAACCCAAACTGGCAACGCGGTTGTAGCCCGTAACGCTGGCTGGAACAACCTTATTGCGGCGCAAGGCTCAGCCTCATTCGGCTTCCAAGCCAGCTATAGTGGCACAAATACCATTCCAACCAGTTTTAGTTTGAATGGGGTTGCCTGCAGCATCGTTCCATAACAAGCTTAATTAAATGTCAATAGCCCCTACTTAGATTAGTATTAAGTAGGGGCTACGTATTCGATCTAGCTTAATCAAGCTAATCAGGCTAAAATTAAGCTTATGAAAAAGCAGCCAAAACGCCCAAATTTAATTGGTTTGATTGAACAGCGCCAGTTTGCTGAGGCCTTAGCCGCGTTGAAAAATTTCGGGCCTTGGTCGCGAGAAACTTTAGATCAAGCGTTAATCGCAACAGCAGCAACAAATTCGCTCAACGTGCTTGATAGTTTGCTGAGTGCAGGGGCCAACCCAAATCGGGCTGATCAATTTGGACGAACTGCGTTGCATTGGGCGGCTGAGCTTGCTAATACTGCCATAATTGTGCATTTGATAGGCTTTGGTGCAATCATTCAAGCAACGACCAACTATGGCTATAGTGTGTTGCACTATGCAGTTTTAGCCCGCCAAGCAGGCTTAGTCGAACGATTGCTGGGATTGGGGGCTGATCCGACGGCCCAATTATCAGCTGGCTGGCAGGCAACTTGGACGGCGCTGCATTTCGCCTATGCGCTTGAAGATTGGCGCTGTATTGGATTATTGACCCCACTAACTCCTACGATTGTGCCGCCAGCTGTCGATGGTCATCGGATTAAAGGTACTTATGATGTGGTTATGGCAACCAACGATTGGCATACTCCACGCCCTATTAGCTCAATGACCCAGCGTTGCCCAGCATGTGCTGAATTGATGATCTACAATACTGGGCATACTTTTGATGATTCAGGTATTTTGGCTGATCGAATTGAGTTATATAGGTGTGCCAACTGTGGTGAGCAATTTTGGTCAGATAGTACTGCCCGCCGAGCACAGCCATTGCATCCAATCGATACGTTTGATTTCAAACGTGGCGAAAGAAAGATTCTCAAAAGACGTTGAGTAGTGTTTGTTGGCTAAATACATAACATTATGATTATTTACTTAGTAAGCCCATAAGATGAAAGACTGAACAGAGTGCCGAAGTACTTAGAAGAAACCAAGAACGAACAGGATTCATTTTTTTGCGAAGCACTATCCATACACCAAAAATGACAGACCCGAAACTGCCAACCAGATCCGACCGTACCCCATCGGGCAAAAGCGCATGATAGCCCAACATACATCCAATGACGATGAATATACATCCAACGAAAGGGGTGAGATTGGCACTAGATTTCTGGTTCATAAGCCCTTCCTTCAAGCGATGAGAAATCTTGTGGTGGTACGCCCAAACATGCGGAAGGTTGCTGTGTGGTTTGCTTTTTAACTACGGATTATCCTAATGCAACCTGTTCCCTTGAAGGAATGCTAACACGCTATACCATCGTAAAGGAAAGTTTATAAAATAGATTAGCGCCACTGAATTTAGGCTTCGTGGCGCTGATTGTCATTAATATTTAGCGTGCGCTGACCGCTGAAGTTGTGCTAGCACTGGTTTCGCTGCTGGTAACGGGGGTTTGCACTAACGGGCGTTTGAGCGCATACAAGGCGGCAGCAGTCACGACCGTGCCCACTAAAATTGCCACAATATACAAGCCCAAACTACCAACTGCATTGGGAATTGGCAACACGAACACGCCGCCGTGTGGCACTTGCAGGGTTGCACCAAAGCTCATCGAGAGTGCTCCCGTAACGGCTGAGCCAAGCATAATCGCTGGAATCACGCGGAAGGGATCACGGGCTGCAAAGGGAATTGCGCCTTCGGTGATAAACGAAATCCCGAGCACTGCCGCTGCTTTGCCCGCTTCTTGTTCTTCGGCGGTAAAGCGATTTTTGAACAGCAGCGAGGCCAAGGCCAAACCAAGCGGTGGAGTCATGCCAGCCGCCATCACAGCCGCCATCGGCGCATAGACGTTACTAGCCAACAAGCCAACTGCAAAGGTATAAGCAGCTTTATTGACAGGCCCACCCATATCAAAGGCCATCATTGCTCCAAGCAACAAGCCCAGCAAAATCGCGTTTGTGCCTTGCAACCCAGTCAGCCACTCATTCAGGCTGGTGTTGATGGCACTCACTGGTTTGCCAATCACATAAATCATCAGCAAGCCAACGATAGTGGCACTTAGTAAGGGCAAAATTAATACAGGTTTGAGGCCAGCCAAGGTTTTTGGCAAACGAATATTGGTGTTCAGCCAATCGGTGGCGTAGCCCGCAATAAAACCAGCGATGATGCCACCCAGGAAGCCTGATCCATTGCTGCTGGCCAACATCCCGCCAATCATCCCAGGCACTAAACCTGGCCGATCAGCGATTGAGAAAGCAATAAAGCCCGCCAAAATTGGCACCATCAGCGCAAAGCCCGATTTAGCCCCAATTTGAACCAATGCCCCACCTAACGTATCTTTATATTGATCTTCAACAACTTCGATTCCACCAATTGCAAAGGCCAAGGCAATCAGCAAGCCGCCTGCAACCACAAACGGCAACATATACGAAACCCCAGTCATCAGGTGTTTGTAGGGGCCGGAACGGCTGGCTGAGCGCTGAGCCTTGAGATCATCGACGGTATCAGCAAGGTTGACTGAGCCGCTAGCGCTATACGTTTTGGCTTGATCAAAGGCGGTTTTGACCATGCCCTGACCATCGGTAATTGCTGCTTTGGTCGAGGTTTCATAAACCCGTTTACCAACAAAGCGTCCGAGATCAACTTTGGTATCGGCGGCGATAATCACCAAATCGGCTTCACGAATATCGGTTTCAGTCAGCACATTTTGCGCTCCAACCGAGCCTTGGGTTTCAACTTTAACCTGATGACCAAGGGCTTCTGCGCCACGTTGAACGCCTTCAGCGGCCATAAATGTATGGGCAATACCAGTTGGACATGAGGTGATCGCAACGATGCGTGCCATAGGATGCTCCTTGTAACGAGGGTTCGGGTTTCAGTGGCTAGGGATGAGTATCCCCTTCAATGCCAAGTACCTATTGCCAAACCCTCGTATATTCCGCTAGCCAATAGCCTTAACAATCAGTCCAGCATTCCCTCACCCCCGACCCCTCTCCCACTGCGGCAGGAGAGGGGCGCATGGTTGGATCGGTTCCCCCTCGCCTCGCGGGCGGGAGAGGGGGCGAGGGAACGAGCACTGGTTGCCAACCCAATGAACCATTATAAATAGCCAATAGCCTTACCCTCTGCACCTCTGCGTCAAAACTCTCTTCGCGTCCTTCGTGTTCTTCGCGGTTTCAACGTCTGACCCCTGCTCCCTAGCCCCTGACCCCTTGTTAAAGTGGAACGCCCTTGAGTTGATTTGCGCCGCGTTGCAACACATCAAGTTGCGCATTGCATGGGCGAATCACCACATCGGCGCGAATGTGCTCGACAATTTCGGCAGCAGGGAGATTACTGCCAAGCTGAGTGATTTTGGCGGCAGCAAAGGCCGTTGCCAAACGGGCACTCGCGACGAGATCAAGCCCTTGGGTTTGGGCGGCAACCAAGCCCGAAACCATGGCATCGCCTGCGCCGACAGTGCTTTGTACCGCTACACTTGGCGGAATCGCCACCAAACTTTGGGCATTATCCAAAAAGAGTGCCCCATGTTCACCCATCGAAATCACCACCAATTTGATGCCATGGCTGAGCAGTTCGCGGCCTGCTTTGGCTGCGGCTTGTTCGCTGGTCAGCGGGTAGCCCACAAATTGCTCAAGTTCAGCAAGGTTGGGCTTGGCAATGGTTGGGGCGGCAGCCAGTCCGTAGCGCAAGGCCTCGCCGCTGGTATCTAACACAACTTGCTTGCCTGCTGCCCGAATAATTTCGATCAGTTGACCATAAATTGTGCTGGGAATACCTGGCGGCACGTTGCCCGCCAAAATAAACCATTGATTATCGTCAGCAGCCAAGCGTTTGATCGTGGCGCGAATCGCATCCAATTGCTCGTTGGTTGGAGTCAAACCAGGCAAATTAATTTCAGTGGTGCGCTGGGTTTGTTGATCGCTAATTTTGATCCCAACCCGTGGCTGGCCTGGAATCCGAATAAATTGATCATCGATCTGTTTTTCAGCAAACAATTTATCGAACAATTCGGTGTTTTGATCGCCCAAAAAGCCAGTTGCCACCACCTTATGGCCGTTGGCGGCCAGCAGCGAGGCGACGTTCACGCCTTTGCCACCAGCATGGCTCTTGAGATCATAGGCCCGATTGACGGTTTCAAGCTGAAAATTATTGATGAAAATCGTTTGGTCGATGGCAGGATTGAGGGTTAGTGTAACGATACTCATAATTGATGTACCTCGGCAGCACTGCGACATGCCAAGGCACGTTGCGCTAGTGCTTGTAAATCGGCCAAGCTATGTTGACGAATGGCGGCTTTGAGTTCGGCGATGGCTGGCACACTGACGCTGAGTTCATGCACGCCCAAGCCCACCAAAATCAAGGAACCACGAGCATCGGCGGCAATTCCACCACATACGCCAACCCATTTGTTGTGGGCGTTGGCAGCACGGGCGGTCAGGTCGATCATGCGCAACACCGCTGGATGCAGGCCATCAGCTTGGCTGGCTAATTGTGGATGTAAACGATCCATTGCCAGGGTGTATTGGGTCAAATCGTTGGTGCCAATCGAGAAGAAATCGACCTCTTGGGCGAATTGTTCGGCTAGCACTGCCGCCGATGGCACTTCGACCATGATGCCGAGTGGCACTTGGGGTGCATCGAGTTCGCGGCGAACTTGCTCTGCCAAATCTCGCGCGGCGTACCAATCTTCCAAGGTGGCAATCATCGGGAACATAATTTTGAGCGGCCCAAAAGCAGCGGCACGATAAATGGCGCGGAGCTGTGGGATAAATAATTCAGGCCGAGCAAGGCAGAGCCGAATCCCGCGAATACCCAAGAACGAATTATCTTCTTTGGGCAAATCGAGATAGGGTACAACTTTGTCGCCGCCAATATCCAGCGTGCGAATAATCACCGAATGGCCCGTCATTGCTTGCACCATATCGCGATAGGCCTCGAATTGTTCTTCCTCGCTGGGAGCACTATCGCGCTCAAGGAACAGAAATTCGGTGCGCATCAAGCCCACGCCTTCGGCTCCCGCAGCGGCGGCAACGCTCGCATCGGCAACGCGATTGATGTTGGCGGCAATTTCGATCCGATGGCCATCGCTGGTTTGGGCTGGTTCGAAACGGGTGGCTTGAGCACGCTCGTGTTGCTCGGCCAATTCGGCTTGCAAGTTGGTGGCGGCTTCAATATCGGCACTGCTTGGGTTGACATATAATTTGCCATTGTAGCCATCGAGAATTGCAATTGCATCTTCGGGCAGAGCCAACAAGCCTTCGCCAGATCCAACGATTGCTGGAATTCCCAGCGAACGGGCCAAAATTGCGGTGTGCGAAGTTGGGCCACCGCGCACCGTACCAAAGCCCAAAATGGTGTCGGGATCAAAGGCAGCAGTATCGGAGGGAGTCAAATCGTCGGCCAAAATAATCACGGGCGTGGCCGCATTCAAAGGCCGTTGATGATCGCCGCCAATCAACTGGCGCAACACCCGCTGACCAACATCACTCAAATCAACTGCGCGGCCAGCTAGCACTTGATCGTCAAGCTTTTCGATTTGGGCCACGCGTCCGCTGATCACCTGATGCCAAGCCCACTCGGCGCTATGTTTTTCAAATAAGAGGCCGACGGTTTGTTGCACAAGGCTGGTATCGCTTAACATTTCGCTATGCACCCGGAAAATCGCCGCCTTGCCTGAACCAATTCGCGCTTGTACTTCATCGTAGAGCGTTGATAGTTCTGCTTGCGCGGCGGCCAAGGCTAGTTCAAAGCGATTGACTTCAATCATCGGATCACTTGGCCGATCTTCGATTACCAACTTGCTATGGCTATAACGGCGTAGCAAGCCAATCGCTAAGCCAGGTGCGGCGCTAATCCCATTGATCGTCTGCTCAACCGCCTTGGGTATCCAGCGCACATCGACCGCAGCGCGTGTTGGAAGCGTTTCCGCTGTTTCATCAGCTAAGCCTTGAGCCAATGCCTGTTGCAAACCACGCAGCGCGGCAGCGGCATCAGCACCTTGAGCCGTGACCTGAATTGTTGCGCCATGGGGAATGCCGAGCTGCAAAATTGAGATTAAGCTTTTGCCATTGGCCTCACGCGAGCCATAGCGCATGCGCACTTCCGATTGAAAACGCTTAGCGCAATCAACAAAGGTTGTGGCAGGGCGAGCATGAAAGCCAGTTGGATTCAAGACTTTGGTTTCGAAAAAGGGCTGGTCGCTAGCAACCGCCACACTGATCACCGGAGCCGCCGGGGCTGCGGAAGCCGTTTCAGCGCCGGTTAATGCACGAATCAGATCATCAGGATTTGTGGTATGGGTGAGTTGATCAACCAAGGTTTTATCGCCAAGCACGCGGGTGAGTTGGCGCAAAATTGCAATATGCTCATCGGAGCGAGCGGCGATGCCAACGATTAAATGCACAGTTTCGCCTAGGTTCCACTGCACCCCGTTGGGCACTTGCAACACCACAATTCCGGTTTGGCGAATTAGATCGCGGGCTTCGGGCAAACCATGAGGAATTGCGATGCCATTGCCGAGGTAGGTATTCGAAAGGGCTTCACGTTGGAGCATACTTTGAATATAGCCAGGCTCGATCTGCCCGTTGGCAACCAGTAGTTGGCCTGCCTGTTGAATTGCCGCTTGCTTGTTGGCGGGCTGACTCTTGAGTTGGATATGACGCTGCTGTAGCTCGATCACGTCGGACTCCTTTGTCGCTGATGGCTACCCGTTGTGAGTAGTGGCTCAGGTAGGGTTGCGGGGAGAGCTTTGAATTTGTTTGCTAAAATTACTGTAATCGATTACAAACAATTTGTCAATACTTTTCACAAGAGGGCTTGATTTTACATCATTTTTCAGTAGAATAGGTCTATCAAGTAGCTATTTGGCTTGGCTACGAGTATTCTATTGTGAAATCGATTACAATATATTTCGAGAAATTAACCAATCATCTGCTATAATGCCGCAATCGTTTTCAGCACTGCAATCGACTACTGCCAAGGGGAGTCTCGCTATGTCTAGCATCAAAGATGTTGCCAAAGCAGCCAATGTTTCGACGGCGACAGTTTCGCGGGTTTTAGCCAACCATCCTCATGTGCGGCAAGAAGTGCGCGAACGGGTGTTAGCGGCGGTGGCTCAGTTGGAATATCGACCCAATTTGATTGCCCGCAATTTGCGTTCGCAGCAATCCAATACGTTGGGCCTGATCGTTTCGGATATTCGTAATCCCTTTTTTACCGCCGTTAGTCGCGCCGTCGAAGATACGGCCTATGCTCATGGCTACAATGTGCTGCTCTGCAACACCGATGAAAATCCCGAAAAAGAGTTGTTGTATTTGCAACTGATGGGCGATGAGCAAGTGGCAGGCGTGATTTTCTCGCCTACGCTCCATACCCTCAATCGTTTTCATGAATTGAACTTGAGCTTTCCAACGGTATTAATCGACCGTTCGTTGCGCAGTGGCGATGTTGATGCCGTGCTGTTGGATAATGTAGGCGCTGGCTATATGTTGGCCAAACATCTAATCAACCAAGGTTATCGTCGGATTGGGGCGATTTTTGGCGAGGCCAGCACGACTGGGCGCGAACGCCAGCGCGGTTTTGAAGATGCTTTGCGCGATGCAGGCATCAGCATGCAGCCCGAATATTTGCGCTTTGTACGACCACGTACTGAGGCTGGTCATAGCACAACCTTGGATCTCTTGCGTTTGTCGCAACCACCAGAGGCCATTTTTACCAGCAATAGCTTACTGACTGCGGGCGCACTTCAAGCTATTCGCGAACGCCGCTTGCAAATGCCTGAGCAAATTGGCTTGGTCGGCTTCGATGACACTGCTTGGGCCAGTTTAGTGCAGCCAGCGATCACCGTTTTAGCTCAACCAACCGATGAAATTGGCCGCTCAGCGACTGAATTAGTTTTGCAACGGGTGGCTGACCCACAACGGCCAACCCGCAAAATTATTTTGCAAGGCGAGCTAATTGTGCGCGAATCGAGTGTTGAACAGCGAGTACGAGCATAAAACCCAGACTTTTGGCTGAAGGCTATGGGCTATCGGAACAATTGTTGGCATTTCTAACTGATCTCCGATAGCCTAATGCCAATAGCCCTATTCTTTGCATCTCTGGGTTATAAAGAGGTTTTATACTTGATGTTCACTTCATCCCTCATAATTCATCCTTCATCCTTACAATAAAATCCGTCTTTTGCCCGACCAATTTAGGACTTACGAATTGCCAACATTATGTTAGGATATAGAGTCGATACGACCTAAATTTGCTAGACTGATTTGGAGCCTGAAATGGACACTTTTGCTCGTTTTGAGCAAGCCATTCGTGATGCATTGCTTGACACCACGTTAATACCTGCCGACTTGATCGATTTAGTTGCCCCCAAAGCCAGCGGCGTGCAGGCCGATCTAGCCTTGCCATGTTTTCGCGCGGCTAAACTGCGCGGAATTAATCCGGCCCAATTTGCTCAGACTCTAGCAAATGTGCTTAAATTTACCCCTGAGAGCCTGGTTTTAAACGCCTCGGCCTTGGGCGCGTATGTCAACTTTTCGCTCAATCCGGTTACCTTCGCCCAATCGGTGTTGCACGATATTAGCCAACGTAAAGCCGAGTATGGCCGTAGCAACCGAGGCCAAAACCAAGCGGTCGTGGTCGATTATTCGTCGCCCAACATTGCCAAACGCATGCGTGTCGATCACATTCGCTCAACCATGATTGGTCAAGCGATTGTCAATATCTACCGCGCCTTGGGCTACCAAGTAGTTCGTATGAATCATTGGGGCGATTACGATCCTCAATTGGGCATTTCGTTGGCAGCGATGCAGCACTTTCAACATCGTAATGGCAATGGCGAAAGCATGCTGGCTTCGTTGGAGCAACAAACCCAACAATATCATGCTGATGATCAAGTGCACGATTTAGCTCAAGCTTGGGCTAGCAAATTGACCAAGGGTGAGCCGCAAGCGATCAAGCTTTTACAACAGCTTGTTGAGTTGAGTTTAACTGCCAACCAAGCCAATTATCGGCGTTTGGGCGTGGCGTTCGATGTGCAACATTGTGAAAGTTTCTATGCCCGCGAAGCCCAAGTGGTGATCAAAGAGGCTTTGCATTATCAGATTGCCCAACTCGATGGTCATGTGGCGGTAGTTAAAGATTTGCTCGATGAACAGGGCAAAGCCTTACCAACCTTGTTGCTTAATCGCTCGGATGGCAGCAGTTTGTATATTACGCGTGATATTGCCGCAATTAAATATCGCGAGGAGCTATACCAACCCACTAAAATTATCTATGTGGTTAAGCAAGCGCAAGAATTGCATTTTCGCCAAGCCTTTACCATCAGCAAAACTCTTGGCTACACCAAAGCTGATCTGGCGCATGTTGCCTGTGGCATGATTTTAGGCCCAGAACGGCGCTCGCCCAGTGGCGCACGCTTTAGTACCATGATTTATCTGGAGCCATTGTTGGATGAAGCCTGCACCCGTGCCAAAGCCGTGATCAAACAAAAAGCGCTTGAAGCGAAAATTCCCTTTTCGAGCACAGAAATCAATGAAATCGCTGAGCAAGTTGGGGTTGGCGCAGTCATTTACCACAATTTACAGCACGATCCAGCCCACGATGTTGTGGTTGATTGGGAGCGCATGTTGGCATTCGATGGCAATAGTTCAACCTATTTGCAATATATGCATGCCCGTTGCTGCTCAATTTTGCGCGATTTCGGGCGAATTCCCCAAAATTACGATGGGCGGGTGTTGACCCATCCGGCTGAGCAAGCGTTGTTGAAAGAGCTAGCACGCTTACCGCAGGTAATTGTTGATGCTGCTGAACGCTATGCTCCGTTCGTGGTATCCGATTGGCTGTATGCGACGGCCAAAGCCTTTGCCATATTCTACGATAGCTGCTCGGTTTTGAAAGCTGAAACTTTAGCCCTGCGAGCTGCACGGGGTCAATTGGTTGCTGCTACCGCGCAAGCCTTGCGCAACGGCTTAGGTCTCCTCTCAATCGCCGCCCCCGAGCGGATGTAATTAGCAGATTTCCCTCACCCCTAGCCCTCGCCCGCCGCGGGATTTCCAAGCTTAATGATAGAGGAGGGGGATTCCCCCTCGCCTCGCGGGCGGGAGAGGGGGCTAGGGGGTGAGGGAACGGAGCGTATTCTTGTATTCTATGCAACGTTTACGCTAAACTCGCGTACAGAAGCGCGAGAGCCATGACAACAAAGGAGTGTCATCATGATCAAAGTTCTGCTACTTGGGTTGGTACTTTGTGCCGTTGTGCTTATCATAGGCTTGGTAATTGTGGCATTTGTTGCCAAGAAGGCCTTACACACGCGCAATTTCAAAGGGCTATACAACCAATTTGCCTATCGTTTCAAAGGCTCGAAGCATCACTACCCGTCACGTAACCAATATTATCAATCCCACGATTACAATCACTATCGCCCAAAGCATAAGAAAAAACACTACTATGGTCATCGCCATGGTCACGACGACGATTACGATGATGATTATGATGACGATTAGAAATTACTAAATTGGCATTGTAATTATGAGCGAGAGGAGTAGGTATGCGCTTTTCATTTGATATTAGTGGAATTTGCTGTTGTATTCCGATTATTGCTTTAGTTGGATTGCTCATTTTCTTGGTATTGAAAAAACAATCTGGCCCTCGCTCTCATTCGCATAGCTCTGGTGTTTACTGGGGGGCGAGCGATGGTTATAGTGCTAGCAACGATTCGCATTGGAGTTCCGATAGCAATAGCGGCGATTCCAGCGGTTCGTGGGGCGATTCCGGCGGTTCCTCGGATAGCGGTGGCGATTCCAGCGATTAGCAATTGACAAGCAAGGAGAGAAATTCAATGGAGTTGATAATTTTCTTTGGCTTTGTGATGTTTGCCATTGTTATGGTTGTATCCACTATCATCAATAGGGGCAAGTCGCAGTGTCGCTCAAACGGACAACATCGTCGCCATTACAATCAGCACAACCCAGCCTTTCATCAACATAACCACAATCATTCCGATGATCTCACAACCGGCATCGGCATTGCAACTGGTATCCATGTATCCCAATCATGGGATTCGAACAACGATTCGAGCTGGTCAAACGACAGTTCATCCAGTTTCGATAGTGGTTCATGGTCGAACAACGATTCAGGTAGTTCATGGTCAAGCGGCGATTCGGGCGGCTCATGGTCGAGCGATTCCAGTAGTTCGTCCAGCTCAGATAGTTTTAGCGGCGATTCCAGCGGCTCGTGGTAATACTCGATGAATGGTTTTGTGGCGATAATCAGTTTTGGTTTGGTAGTCGCACTTAGTGTGATCATTATTCTCTGGCTGCGTCGCCGCAAATCGATCCAGTCATCCACAATCAAGCAACGCCAAACTCGCCAGCATTATCACTATTCGTCGCCCAATCCCAAAAGCAATAAAGCCAAACGTCGGGCTAAAGCGCAACGCAACAAACGCAAAAAAGCTGATTCAAGCCAAATCCAACCATATCCATTACAAAACTCGAGCAATAACACGTACACTCAATTACCAAATCCATCCTATTCAAGTTCGAGGAATGATTCGGCGTGGTCGGCGAGCTACGATTATTCACAATCAACCTATGATTCGTCCTCAAGTGGCGATTCGGGCGGCTCATGGTCGAGCGATTCTAGCAGTTCTTCTGATAGTAATAGTGGTGATTCGAGTGGTTCTTGGTGAGAGGATTTAACATGATTTTGCAAAAACTTGCTCCACATAAGCCAACAGTGATCGTTTGGTTTAGTTCATTAACCTTGATCTGTATGCAACTACTTTTGCCCTTTACGTCACTTAACTTGCTCTTGGCAATAGTGACCGTGCCTGGGGTTTTGTTGTCAAGTTATGCAATTTGGATTATCTTTTTCCGTCCGCGATCACTACAAGCTCGTTTACAGCCGCGACGAGCGCATGACCCCACAATTCCACGTAAAAAACCACGTTGGCGCTACAATACCTATCAAGATCCACCAGTCCATTTACCGAATGTGGATTGGAACCCAATTGATCCCGATTTTATAGATTTAGATTCGCTGGGTTCAAGCAATAATTCGTCACGCTCAGGCAGCGGCGATTCGAGTGGCGCGTGGTAGCCATGGTACAATTGGCGCATAGGAAAGGGATCTACCGATGCGCCAATTGTTATGTTTGCTGATCATTCTGTTACTCTGGCCGCATCCTGTGGCTGCTCAAACTGATCTCCCTCAATGGCTTGAACGCAAAACCACCTATATTTCTATTTTGTATCCCCAAGGCAGCGAAGCCGAAGCCGAGCGCTATGCTGGCTATAGCGACGCGATCTACGAGGAAGTTACGGCGGTGGTTGGTTATCGACCTGCCCCACCCTTGACGCTGCGCATCTACCCCACTAAAGAACTGTATCAACAGGTGAATCCTGCGGCCCGTTGGCTCGAAGGCATCGTGGCTCATGCCCACACTGGGCGGCGCGAAATTAGCATTGCTGTGCAGCAAACCGTTGGCATGAGCGATGAAGAATTACGCAATAATGTGCGCCATGAATTAATGCATATTATCGCTGCTGAGCTTTCCGATGGCCGATTAAGCACGATGTGGCAGGAAGGCATTGCCCAATATGTTGAAGTGCCAACCAGCCAAAGTGGCTACAAAATTGCCTTGCTCAAACAAGCTCTAGAAAATAAACAATTAGCAACATGGCGAGCCTTGGATAGCACTGGCGCGGTCTACGATAATCCAGCGCTGGGCTATCCCCAAAGCTGGTCGATGGTCTCGTTCTTAATTCAACGCTATGGCATGGCTCGGTTTTTGGCTTTTTTAGAGGCGCTACGTACAGCTAGCGGCTATCGTTCTGCCCTCAGTCAGGCGTATAGTCTTAGCGCCGAAAGCCTTGAAAGCGAATGGCTGGCTCAACTGCCAACATGGATCGATGGTGGTTGGAAGCAAGCGCCGAGTGTCGCCTTCGATCAAGCGAGCATCGAAACCGCCCTTACTGCTGGTCGTTATAGCGAGGCCTTGACTGCCGCCGAAACCGCCCTGACGATCAAGGATGATCCAGCGATTGCCGCTTTACGCGAACAAGCTCGCAAAGGTGTGCGAGCTGAAGATGCTGCTGCTGCTGCCCGCGTGGCGCTATTGTCAGGCCGTTACGCTGAAGCCAAAACCGCAATCGAACAAGCCTTGCCGTTATTTGCTGATTTGGCGCGAATTGATCGCCAAAAATTGCTGAATGATTATCTGCAACGCGCCGACCAAGGCCTCAAAGCCCAACAATTGCTCGAAACTGCCCGCCGCGATTTGAATGGAATTCGCGTGGTTGCTGCACGCAACAATATTGAGCAAGCCGCTAATTTATTTAGCCAGCTTGGCGATAGCAATGGGCGCAGCCAAGCCGCTCAGTTGCTCGAATCGCTCAATCTGCGGCTAAAAATCGTGGGTATCGTGTTGATTGTCGTGGTTGGTTTGGGCATGGCCTGGAATATTGATCGACGGCGGGCCCTGCGCAAGCGAATATTGCCACTCTAGGGGGTTGCTGATGATCATTAATCTCAAAAATGCTGAACATTATGTTTGGGGCGATGGTTGCGACGGCTGGTTTTTACATAAATCGGCAGCATTTACCCTTATTCAAGAGCGTGTGCCAGTCGGCAAGGCCGAAGTGCGCCATTACCACGAATATGCCGACCAAGTGTTTTACGTGTTGCAAGGGGTTGCGACGCTTGAAGTTGATGGCACAATCCACCAGCTTCGAGCAGGCGATTCATTGGCGATTCCGGTTGGGGCAGCCCATCAATTGAGCAATCAAGGCCCAGCGGAATTACAATTTTTGCTAATTTCGCAGCCAAATAGCCATGGCGATCGGGTGCTAGCGCCGCTTGAATCAGTTTGAAGTTTGAGGTCGCAACTTTTTGAGCATCCGCATCGCCAATTCGCGTTCAGTTTGACCGATGCTGCCGCTGAACCATAATCCAGCGCTATAGATTAATCCGGTCACAACTCCCGCCAAATACACATTGATGCCGAGCAACAACCAGCCGCTGCCGCCAGCCAGCAACGCTGCCAGCGCAGGTCGCCAAAATAGGCTGGCCAAGTTGATATTAATCTGTTCGCGTCGCAGCACCAACCACAGCGGCAAGAACAACACAAGCTCAGAAAGAATTGTGATCGAGGCGGCAGCAAAATAGCTATAACGCGGAATTAACCAAATATTCAAGCCTAAATTGACCATTGCAGTTAAACCAAAAGCCTTGGTAATTGCCTGCTTCTTGCCTAGCGCAATAATCACATATTGAGTCAGCCCATTCAGATAGCTACCGGGCAAATACCAAATCGTAATCATCAAAGCATAGACGCTGCCCGGCAAATATTCGGGCCGATCGGCCAGCCATGTGGTGAGTGGCACTGCGAGAATTGTAGCCACAACGGCGATGCCAAAGGCCAAATTCAGCAACATCCGCAATGTGCCAGCATAGGCCCGACTCATTCCGGCTCGATCATCGCCTGAACGGCGAATTAGCGTTGGGAAAATCGCATTAACCACAATTGGCGGCACAATTTGGGTCAAATTAATCAGTTTATAGGCTACACCATAGGTTGCCGAAACCACAAAACCATGGAAGGCGCTCAACAAAATCGTATCAAAACGAAAAAAGATCGTCATCAACAAACTATTGAGCAACAGCGGGTAGCCCTCTTTGAGCAAGGGTTTGGCGGGTAAAGTTGGGCCAAACCACGCCACTTCGGGGAAGAAACGGCGCATCGCCAGCCAAAATAAGAGTGCACTGAGCAACGCTCCTGCCAATGCCCCACTGGCAATCCCAATAATGCCAAAGCCCAAAATCAAGGCGGTTAAGCGAAACGCCGCGCTACCAATATTGGTCAAAAGATTGACGACCGCAGCCGCGACCAAGCGCTCGTGGCCTTGCAACCAAGCGGTGACGCTAGCCGAAAGTGCCGCTGGAAACAAAGTCAGCATCAAAATCGCAATTACAGTAATTTGTTGGCTGGTCAGACCAACCGCCGTAATTTCAGCTTGCGCTAAGCCGTTGTAAATCAACACGAATATGATGGCAATTGGCAAAGCTAAAATTGCAAAGCGCAGACGTAGCCAGAGCGTTGTGCGAAATGTTTGGGGTGCTTGGCTGGGCTGGCGTACAATTTCGTGCGTTGCCAGAACAGTTAAGCCCCAATCGGCAATTGTGCCAAAATAATTAACCACAATCACTGCCGCAAAATCGTAGGCTCCGACAGTTTCGACCGCCAAAAAGCGATAGAGAATCATCGCAAAGACCAAATCGAGCATGCGACTGGCCATTTGCAAAGCAAAGGGAATACTGGCGTTGCGGCCAATCGTGCTCAAATGATCATCAGTCGCTTGACGTGGTTTGCTCCAACGTCGAATGCCTGCCAAGGTTAAGCCCAATAAGCCAATCAGGCCCAAACTAAATAAGCCTACCAAAATCCAGCTTCGCAATGAAACTGTTGGTAGACTTAGTAATTGTAGTGCCACAAAAACTCCCTTGGAAGCATTAGACAAGCCGTTTTTGGCCCCAAATCAGCACATGCATTTGGGGTAGCACGCGCACATTGAACGGTCGCCATTCAGGCAATTGAGCTCGTTCGGCCAGCCATTCGAGGGCATGAGCATAATCGCGCTCAGCCCAGCGACCTTCTGGCTGCCAAATAATTGGCAATTGGGCCTCGGCAAAATCCTGATGTTCGCTGACAAATTGGTGCAATTGGGCTAAATCGCTTTCGCCAGTGATCACAAATTTCCATTGTTGTTGGCTGGCGGGCAATTGCATAAATTGGCGCAATGGTTCGAGCCGCAACATGCCCGTGTTGGCTCCAGCCAATTTTGGCGATAAGCTCCAGAGGTTGATCAATTCAACCAGTTCTGGGCGAAAGAGGGTGCTATTGGTTTCAACTGTGAGATGATGGCCTGCTGCACGTAGAGTTTGGGCCAAAGCTGGCAATTCGCGCTGCAACATTGGCTCGCCGCCAGTTAATACGACATGGCGTGCGCCTTGGTCGGCGATGCGTTGCGCGAGGGTCGCAATCGGCAAATCTTCCCATTTACCGCCCTCTTTGACGCTCCATGAATATTTGGTATCACACCAGCTACAGCGCAAATTGCAGGCAAAAAAGCGCACGAATGTGGTTGGAACGCCCATCAATGTGCCTTCGCCTTGCACCGAGCGATAAACTTCCATCACATTCATGGCTGGTCCTCACGTTCGGCACGGCTAATTTCAACATAGCCACTGGCGGTTTCCCACAGCCGAATGCGCCATAGTAAGGCGGCAAATTCCGGCGCTTGCTGTTCAAGCTGATCCCACATCCAATGGGCGATATTTTCGGCGGTGCTGGGCACACTCAAAAAATCGTTAAGATTATAGTGATCAACGCGGGCAATAATAATTTCGTTGACCAACTGCTTAATTTGTTCTAAATCAATCACCATGCCATCATCGCTTTGGCCACGGGCAGGCTGAATCGGCCCACGCACGCTGACCTCTAATAAATAGGAATGGCCATGTAACCGCGCACATTTGCCGCGATGATTAGGGAGTTGATGGGCTGCTTCGAAGCGAAATTGTTTGGTAAGAATCGCGTACATATCATCTACTAGGTGTTTAAGTGGCAAAAAAAGCGCCAACGGTTGACGCACATGGCTATTGTACCATGGGGATGGGGCAAGTAGAACATAGAGCAAAGAACATAGAACATATGGCTACAGGCTTTGGGCTATTGGTTATCGGAACAATGATTGGTATCTCATACAATCTTTCAGCCTATAGTCAATGCCCATTCGTGCCCTTTGTGCTCTTCGTGTCCTTTGTGGTTACAAAACGCTCTTTGTCGTTTCAGAAATACTACGCTCTCTGATCCCTAATTCCTAGCCCCTGACCCCTCATCTCCAAATTTGACAAGGCAGGGCTTTCGTGGTAATCTAATGCGGCTGTCGTGACTGAGAGCCAATGAACTTGACGGGGCGTGGCGCAGCCCGGTAGCGCACTTGAATGGGGTTCAAGAGGTCCCGCGTTCGAATCGCGGCGCCCCGACCAGTTAACAACATCAATAAGCCGAAGTGGCGGAATGGCAGACGCGATGGTCTCAAAAACCATTGAGGGCAACCTCATGTGGGTTCGACTCCCACCTTCGGCACCAAATTGATCAACTGTGTATAATGTACACAGTTGATTTTTTTTGTTCATGAGGTTGTTATTTTGCGCAAATTTGGTGTATTGTTGGTGATGCTCTTCGGGCTTGTTAGCCCTGCCCCTGCCGCTCCCGATGTGCCAGCGGTTCAGCCTAGCACAATCACGCCTTGGGGTATCAATGGCTACCTCACTAAAAACGAGCGCGTTGCCACTGGCGATAATGTAGCACTTCTAGCTCAAACTATGGCCACGGCCAACGCCGATTGGTCGCTTGAAGAGTTGCCATGGGCCGAAATTGAGCCAAACAATGGCACGTTTCGCACCACCTACGATAGCCGCATCAAAACCGTCGCCGATGCCAACCTTGGGATTATTGGCATGCTGCTGACGACCCCAGCTTGGGCACGCGAATCCTCGTGTGCTGGCAATAACAACTACTGGTGTCCACCCAGCGATCCTGCCCAATATGCCGAATTTGCCGCTTGGATGGTCGAGCGCTACGATGGCGATGGAGTCAGCGATGCGCCAGGTTCGCCACGGATTGCCGCTTGGCAAATTTGGAACGAGCCAAATTTTGTCGCCACCTGGAGTTCAATCAACAATAACGAAGCCTTGCGCCGCCGTCGGTATGGCGAAATCTTGGTTGCCGCCTATAACGCGATCAAACAAGCTGATCCTACGGCAATTGTGGTGGCTGGCGGGGTGTATGTGTTCGATGGCTTTAGCGATGGCTTCGATTTTCTCAATGGCACAAATGGGGTGTTTCGCCAAATACCCGCAGCCAAAACCAGCTTCGATGTACTAGGGATTCACCCCTATATGCCAACGATTGCCCCCGATGCGATTGGTACATTTTCGAGCGTCACGCTCGAAGGGCGTTTGCTCAACACCCGTAATTGGCTCACCAACGATATTGGCCGCCCTAGCGCCCCAATTTGGATCACCGAGATTGGTTGGTGTACCAGCCCTGGCTCGGCCAGTTGCCCAGTAGTGAGCGCCGAAAATCAAGCCCGCTACTTAATTCGCAGCTTTGTGATTGCCCAACAATTGGGCGTGCAACACATTAATTGGTTGCAACTTGAAGATGCTTTCGATGGTTCACACCCATTTAGTGGCTCAGAAATGGTCGGCAATCTCTCAAATAATAGCTATGCTACCAAATCAGCCTATACTGCTTTTCAAACCATGGCGGGCTTACTTGAAAACGCCACGCCGCTTGGCATTCGATCGGGAGTGCATACCCACAATTATGTTGCCAATAGCAATAATACTGGTGGTGTGTATGCCTATCGTTATAGCCGTGGCAACACTGAAATTGATGTCCTTTGGACTCCTGGGGCTAACACCACAATTCAGTTTCCACTAACTGCTGGTAAGCAGTGGATTTTTCGCACCCGTAATAATCAATCGTTTACCCCAACGATTAATGGTACAACCGCTAGCATTGTGCTAACCAACGATCCAATTTTTATTGTGCAGAAAATTCCGGTCAGTTTGAATGTGCAAAATTCGGTGAGTTTATTGGCCGAGGTTGGTGGCGGTGAGGCACGGGCTGATATTCCTTTGAGCAATGGCGGCAGCGAAAATGCGCTCACTTGGAATATTAGTAATGCTTCGGCAGGTTTAACGGTTACGCCCAGCAGTGGTAGCGTGGTTGACACAGCCAATTTGACGATCAAGGCACAAATTGGTAGCCTAAGTGCCGGAACCTATAATTATCAGTTTACGGTTAATGGCGATGGTGTTGCTTCACGCACCGTTCAAGTAAGCCTGCGGGTGGTTGATCAGCTTCAGCCCATCTATTTGCCGCTAACTAGAAAATAGCATTATGCCCGTAGAGTATTGTATTCAAACCAGCCCCTTTGGGCGTTTGCTGCTGGCGGCTACGTCCGAGGGGTTGTTGTTGGCCAGTTTTGCCGATGATGATAGTGAGTTATTGGCTGAATTAACCGAAGCCTACCCCGATCGGCTGTTGCTCTATCGCTCAAATGCGTTGCTCGACCAAGCGTTTGCCCAATATCAAGCCTATTTTTCGGGCCAACGCCAACAATTTGAGTTACCAATTGCCTGGCATGGCTCGGCTCAGCAGCAAGCAATTTGGCAACAAATAAGCCTCATTCCCTTTGGTCAGCAATGGTCATATCAACAGCTTGCCCAAACGTTGTCAGCGCCGTATCAAGCCGCTCATGCAATCAATCAAGCCTTGCGCCATAATCCTTTAGCATTAATTATTCCCTGTCATCGTTTATCCAATTCGCCGCAAGGGCTTGGCTACTACCGCTGGGGGCGGGTTCGGCAACAACAACTCTGTGATCGTGAAGCTAGTCCGGTTATCGCCACCTATTCAATGGAGATGATGTCATGATTGTTGGACGCTTGCCTGATGTGCCACTCGATGCCGATTTGCCAATAAGCGCGAGCCTGATCTCTCAAGGATTAGAACATTATCAAGCAGTGGCCCGCTGGATCGCGACGCTGCCTTTTGGGCGCAATACCAACCCACTCGATTGGCGCTTGGTCTTGAGCGAAAAACGTGGTACCAGCAGCACCAAACATGCCTTCTTGGCCGAGTTAGCCCGCGAATTAGCCTTACCAATTAATTTATATTTTGGCATTTATCTGATGGATGGCAAGAATACACCAGGTGTAGGCGAAACCCTTGCTTCAAATAATTTACCCTCGATTCCCGAGGCCCATTGTTTTTTACGCTATGGCCGTTGGAATATCGATGTAACGCGCTCGCCAAAGGCTGAGCCAATTTTGCAATTTTTTGAAGAGCAACAGATTACACCTGTACAAATTGGCGATTTCAAACGAACTGTTCATCGTAATTTCCTCTTGAAATGGGCCACCAGCCAAGGGCTAAGCCTGACCAAAGCATGGGCGATTCGCGAGGCCTGTATGGCTGCGTTGAGCCAATGAGCGCCTGCTTGCCGCCAAATTTTGCTTGGCCCCAAACTAGCCAGCAATTTGGTGGGTTAAGTATCGCTGTGCCTCAACCAAGCCCCGGTCAGATGCTGCAATTGGTCGAGCATTTATATTCTAGCGCCAGCAACTTGCAACAAATCCCTATCGCCACGATTGTGGCAGCGATCGATCGGGCGGCGCAACAATGGCTTGCGCCAGATTATCCGCCACGTTTGCAATTGCTCGATCAATTACCCCAAATTAATGGCTATAGCCCGGCAATGCTGAACGAAGTGCTTGATCGCATGCTGGCCGATTGGCGTGCTCCACAAATTTGGCAACGCTTGAATGAACAATTTGGCGACCCATTGTTGCTTGATGGCTGGCGGCCAATGGTGATTGGCGAGAGTCGTGTATTTGGCCCGCGCCTGACTTGGCATATTTGCGCTGGTAATGTGCCTGGGGTTGCGATTCAAAGCTTAATCGATGGCTTGCTGGTCAAGTCGCCAAGCTTGGTTAAAGTAGCGCGTGGCGAGCCATTGTGGGCGGCGGCTTTTGCTACTAGCTTAATTCAACAACTACCTGCATTGGCAGAGAGCATTGCAGTGCTCTGGTGGAGTGGCGGCGATCAGGCGCTCGAAGCCCCAATTTTGGCTAATACCGAGGCGATTATTGCCAATGCCAGCGATGCAGCGATTGCGGCTGTGCGTCAACGTAGCCCTGCTCATATTCGTTGGCTGGATTATGGCTCGCGCTATTCGTTGGCCTATGTTAGCCAAACCATGTTGGCTGCCCCTAATTTGGCTGAAATTGCCAGCAAACTGGCGTATGATGGCGTGATGCTTGAGCAGCAAGGCTGTGTCTCGCCCCAAGCAATTGTGGTTGAAGCGCCAACGGCTGAGCAATTAAGCCAATTTGGGCTAGCCCTGAACCAAGCATTGGCCGACTTGAGCCAGCGTTATCCTGCAAGTAGCTCAATTCTGGCTGCTACGCGGCGTAGTGCTGATGACTATGAATGGCAAGCCCTGAGTGGTCAGCCAATCCAACTGTTGAGCCAGCCTGATCAGCCATGGCTAGTGGTGGTTGATCAACGTGAGGCTTTGCCCACAGTGGCTGGGCGTTTAATCAAACTTGTGCCAGTGGCCGATCTGGCTGAGCTGGCCCAACGATTAAAACCATTGCATCAACATCTGCAAAGTGTTACGCTGGTATGTAGTGCTGCACAGCGTCATGAGTTGGCTGAGGCGCTGGCGGCAATCGGCGTTTTGCGTATCTGCCAAGCGGGGCAACAAGCGTTTCCCCAAGCGGCTTGGCATCACGATGGGCGTGATCCCTTGCGCAGTTTGGTACGCTGGGTCGATCTCGAACGCTCAGCCAATCCTCACGTATAATTAGACTATAAGCGCATTCGACAGATTTTGGAGGAATCAACGTGGATTTCAAGCTCTCGGACGATCAGGAATTTATGCGTAAAGCGGCTCGCGAATTTGCCGAAGGTGAAATTCGGGCAACAGTTGCTGAGCGTGATGAGCATAAAATTTGGCCGACTGACATTGTGCAAAAGATGGGCCAATTGGGCTTTATGGGTGTCGCAATCGATGAAGCCTATGGCGGGGCAGGCCTCGATTACGTTTCATATGCGATTATGATCGAAGAGCTTTCGCGGGTTGATGCCTCGGTTGGGGTGATTGCCTCGGTCAATAATTCGTTGGTGTGTGCTGGGATTGAAAAATTTGGCACTGAAGCACAAAAACGCGATATTCTTGCGCCCTTGGCCAGCGGCCAAAAACTCGGAGCCTTCTCGCTTTCCGAGCCTGGGGCTGGCTCGGATGCGGCGGCTCAGAAAACCCGTGCGGTTGAAGATGGCGATTACTACATCATTACGGGCACCAAAAACTGGGTTACCAATGGCTCAAAAGCCGACACAATTTTGTTGATGACCATGACTGCTCCAGAAAAAGGAGTCAAAGGGATCACCGCATTTTTAATTGATACCCATGAGCCAGGCGTTTCAATTCTCAAGGTCGAAGATAAATTGGGCATTCGTTCGGCTCAATCAGCTCAAATGTCGTATGATGGCTATCGAGTGCACAAAAGCCGCATGCTGGGCCAACCTGGCGAAGGCTTCAAAATTGCCATGACGATCTTGAATGGTGGCCGGATTGGGATCGCCTCGCAGGCCTTGGGGATTGCCCAAGGCGCCTATGAAGCGGCCTTGGATTATGCCAAAGTCCGCGAACAATTTGGCCAATCGATTATCAATTTTCAAGCGGTGGGCTTTACCCTAGCTGATATGGCCACGCGGATCAAAGCAGCCCGTATGTTGACCTATCATGCGGCATGGCTCAAAGATCAGGGCGAGAATTATATTGCAGCGGCGGCGATGGCCAAAGTCTATGCCTCGGAAACTGCCATGTGGACAGCCACCAAAGCCGTGCAAATCTTCGGCTCAAACGGCTACTCCAAGGAATATCCGGTTGAACGCTACTTCCGTGATGCCAAGATTACCGAAATTTACGAAGGCACGAGCGAAATTCAGCGCTTGGTGATTTCACGCGAGATTGCCAAATAACATACTGCTTAATCAGCCAGCATCGTTGGTGCTGGTTGATTATTTAACCACTCTTTAATCATTAGTAAGCTTGATCTGCTTGCAAAGCTGTGATAGACAGTTGATCGATCGTGTATAATAGCCGCGAACCTCACCATAAAACGGGGGCACGCTTGCCTCACGAGCTCCCAATATTGTTTCGGAGGACGTATTTTTATGCGCCAAAACTCAGCTCTGGGCATGATTATTGCCGTCGTTGTTCTCATAGCAGCACTTGCTGGCGGTTATGTGTATCTAACCAATCAGCAAAAAAACCAACCAGGTGGTGACCCTTCATTACTTGAGCCAACCCCCATGCCGATTCCAAATGTGCAAATTTTGGAAGCAGCGACCGACATCGAAGCCAACAAATTGATTACTGGCGGCGATCTTGAGCAATATTTCAATGCCCTCGAAGTGCCCCCTAGCGATGTTACCCCCGACGATGTACTCTATACGGAATTTTACAGCGTGGTTCAAGGGAAGGTAACCACAACCGATATTCGTGGTGGCGAGCGAATTAAAAAATCGACCTTCCGTAACGCTGGGATTGCCGAAAAATTACCAATTCCAGTCTCAGGTGAAGAATCGCTCAAAGCCTATAATATGTTTGTCAGTGATATTGGTGGGATTGTCGCCGAAGGCAATAACATTGATATTCTTGGCAGCTATAGCCTTGAACAGCCATATTTGCGCTTTACAGGGATTGATCGTGATGGTGTGGTGACGCTAGTTGATGAAAAATATTTAGATATCAGCACCCATGTCTTAGCCCAAAATGTTCCGGTTTTGAAAGTTGTGGCTCCGCCATTAGTTTCGCCTGATGGTCAACAAATTGGGAGTGCCCCAGCCGCTGCGCAACCAACAATCGAAGTTGTGGTTGATGGTTCGCCTGTTGTGGCTCAACCTACGCCAGAGCCTGTCTTTAATGAAGGCTCACAATGGCAAATTGTGGTTGCCTTAACTGCCCAACAAGCTGAGCTTTTGGAATATACAAAAGCTAAAACTGGTAGTAAACTAAATATAGTCGTGCGGCGTGCTGATGATCAAGATGATCAAATTGCAACAACTGGGGTTACCATGGATCTGTTGATGCGCTTATATGGTGTACCACAAGTCTATGCTCAACCCAACATGATTGTGAAACTGTTGGATGCTCCTGCACCACCACAGCCACCACAACAACCAGCGGTTGTAATTCCATTCCCATTACCCAACGCACCACAACAACAACCATTGCCAACAGCAGTGCCAACTCAAACGCCTTAATACAACCAAGGAGAATTGCATGGCTGAGTCCGATAAAATTCGCGTACTAATTGTTGACGATATTGCAGATACTCGTGATAACCTCGAGAAACTCTTGTTTTTTGAGAAGGATATGCAAGTTGTCGGCAAAGCAGCAACGGGGCGCGAGGCCGTGACGCAGGCCAAGCAAATTCAACCCGATGTTGTCTTGATGGACATTAACATGCCCGATATGGATGGCATTGCAGCAACTGAGGCGATCATGGCGCAGGTGCCGAATACGCAAGTCATTATGATGAGCGTCCAAGGTGAAACCGATTACCTGCGTCGTGCAATGTTGGCTGGTGCTCGTCAGTTTCTCACTAAACCAGTTGGTGGCGATGAACTCGCCAGTAGCATCCGCGAAGTCTATCGCTTGCAGCAAACCCAACGCCGCTTTGTGGTAGCGGCCCAACAGGTCGAAGAACATGATCAATCAACCGGCCAAATTATTGCTGTGTATAGCCCCAAGGGTGGCACTGGCAAGAGTGCAATTGCCTCAAATTTAGCAGTTGCCTTAAAATTATTGCCTGGTAATCGTAAAGTTTGTTTGGTCGATGCTAGCTTATTGTTTGGCGATATTGCGGTGATGTTCAACATCAATAGCTCCAAAACGATCAATGATCTCACTTCGCGGATCGATGATCTTGATAAGGAATTATTGAATGATGTGATGACCACCCACGCCTCACAAATCAAGGTGTTGCTGGCTCCAGCCAACCCGCAAATGGGTGAACTGGTTACGGCTGATCATGTGCGGACAGTGCTTGAGGCCCTGCGGCGTGAGTATGATTATGTGGTAGTTGATACCCAATCATCGTTCCAAGATCAAACCATGGCTGTGCTTGATGCCGCCCATCGAATTGTCTTGCTGATGACGATGGAACTCTCATCGATTAAGAATATTCGCCAGTTTTTGGAAGTGGCCGAGTTGCTTGGCTACAACGATGAGAAACTGGTGTTGGTCTTGAACAAAGCCGATGCTAAATTTGGCATTCGGGTCGATCAAGTCGAGGCCAATATTCAACATAAGGTTGCGGCGCAAATTGGCAATGCCCCATTTGAAATGGTCAATGCGATTAACCGTGGCGTACCTTTGATTATCGATCAGCCTCGCCATCAAATCTCAATCGATGTGGCCAACTTGGCCTATCTGATTTCAGGAACTACCCGCACTAGCCGCGAAGGCGCACGCCCACAGCAACCCAAAAAAGAAGAACCGAAGGGTCTCTTCGCTCGATTGACCAAACGTTAGACGCATGGAGGGTGGCTTATGTCGCTCCTAAAGCGTATTGCAGGAAATACGTCCCCATCCTCGGCTTCCGAATCACCAGCAGCAGCACAACCAAGTGCTGCTGCCACACGCCCTGATGGAGCTATTCCGCGCTCTGCTGCAGTTTCTTCCCAAGATCGCCTACTTGATGTGCGACATCGTGTTCAGCGTCGTTTGACTGAAGAAGTTCGCGATGTCAATAGCACCAATGAAACCAAAATCCGCCAAACCGTCGAAGATCTCTTGAGCGCCGTACTCGACAGCGAAAATATCGTGTTAAGTCGGGTCGAACGCCAACAATTGGTCGAATCGTTGATGTCGGATATCGTTGGGCTTGGGCCGCTTGATTCGCTCCTCAAAGACGATAGCATTTCGGAAATCATGGTCAATGGGCCAAACAAGATCTATATCGAACAACGAGGCAAGCTGACGCTTTCAGGCACCACCTTCATCGACGATGAACACGCGATGCGGGTGTTGTATCGGATTGTGGCTCCACTTGGCCGACGGGTCGATGAAAGCTCGCCCATGGTCGATGCTCGTCTCAAAGATGGCTCGCGGGTTAATGCGGTTATTCGACCGATTTCCTTGATTGGTCCAGTCATCACAATTCGTAAATTCTCCAAAAAGCCACTTGGCCCCGATGATCTTGTTCGGTTTGGCGCAATTAGCCGCGAAATGATGGATTTTCTTTCGGCAAGTGTTCGCGCCCGGATCAATGTGGTGGTGTCTGGTGGTACTGGTTCAGGTAAAACGACCTTATTGAACGTGCTTTCATCGTTTATTCCTGAAGATGAGCGTTTGATTACGGTTGAAAACGCTGCCGAACTTCAACTTCAGCAGGATCACGTGATTTCGCTCGAATCGCGGACTGCCAATATCGAAGGCAAGGGCGAAATTTCAATCAACGATTTGATTATCAACTGTCTGCGGATGCGGCCTGAGCGAATCATCGTGGGCGAATGTCGTGGTGGCGAAACGTTGGCTATGTTGCAAGCAATGAATACTGGTCACGAAGGTTCGATGACCACACTCCACGCCAATACACCGCGTGACGCAATTGCGCGGATCGAAACGATGTGTTTAATGTCAGGGATGGATTTGCCGCTCAAGGCTATTCGTGAACAAGTCGCCTCGGCCATCGAATTGATTGTGCAACAAGCGCGACTCAAAGATGGTTCACGGCGGGTTATGGCCATTTCAGAAGTTACTGGGATGGAAGGCGATCTTGTGGTACTCCAGGATATTTTTGTCTTTGAACAAACAGGCCTCGATGAACGTGGTAAGATTGTGGGGTCACTCCGCCCAACTGGCGTTCGACCACGCTTCCTTGATCGTTTTGAAGCCTTGAATATTTACCTGCCACCGAACGTCTTTGGCAATAGTTCAGAGCGCTTTTACTAACGGCTTTACTCGCTAGAAAGGAACTAGTGCCATGGAAAATTTACCACCATGGACAATTCCCTTAATCATTGCCTTAGCGCTCTTTGGCGCTGGAGCGGTGATCTTTCGCAAATTGAGGGAAACTAAGTCCAATTCGGTTGATGGTCGCCTCGCTACGTTTGCCGAACGTAGTCGCAACCAAACCGAAAGTAACGAACGTGGCATGAGCGCTTTGGCCAGTCGGGTTGATTCAATGGTCAACCGCGGCCAAAAAGGCTCAGATTTGGCCCGCGATCTCGCCCAAGCTGACCTTAAACTTACCGTAACCGAATTTATTATGATGAAATTTGGTTCGGTTATTTTATTTGCCTTGTTTGGGGTGTTCCTTGGCCGGGCCAACTTCTTGGCAGTTGTGGCCTGTGGGGTGGTTGGGGCAATTATCGGCTTTATCGTTCCCGATAAAGTTGTGAGCTTTAAGCAAGCTTCACGCTTGAAGGCATTCAACAACCAATTAGGCGATACGGTTGGTTTGTTGGCCAACTCGCTACGCTCTGGTTATAGCTTATTACAATCGATGGATTTGGTATCACGCGAAGCGCCACCACCGATTTCAGTCGAGTTTCGCCGCGTGGTTCAAGAGGTTGGTTTGGGGCTTTCGCTTGAAGATGGGATGAATAATCTGTTGCGGCGAGTACCAAGCGATGACCTTGATTTGATGGTTTCGGCGATTAATATTCAGGCTGAAGTTGGCGGCAACTTGGCTGAGATTCTTGATACGATTGCCCACACCATTCGGGAACGGGTACGGATCAAAGGTCAAATTCGGGTGCTTACCTCACAAGCTCGCTATTCGGGTTATGTGGTTACGCTCCTGCCAATTGCAATTGCGATAATTATTACTTTGCTCAACCCTGAGTATATGGCCCCACTGATGAGCTTTGGGCTGCCCCCAGAGAATTGGTGCTGTATGCCAGTCTGTAGCGCAATGATGATGATTGCGGGCTTCTTCGCAATCAAGAGCATTGTTAATATTGAAGTCTAAAGGGAGCTTACTATGCCCTTACTGATAGGATTAGTTGTACTGGTTATTGTTTTTGGGATTGGGTTTATGGTGCTCAACCAGCGCCGTCAAACTGATACCGTCTCTAATCGGTTGGCCCAATTCACCGAACGCTCCATGAATCTTGAGGATCTGGAGTTGCAGTTACCGTTTATGCAACGGGTTGTCACGCCAATTCTGAACAATGTGTTTGTGAAGCTTGGGCAATCGGCTAAAGGTAACGATAAACTGCGCACCAATTTAATGCTTGCTGGTAATCCTGGTAATTTAACCCCAGCCATGTTTACTGGGATGCGGATTTTTATCGCGCTGGCACTGTTTGGTGTGATTTTCTTGGTATGTATGTTGGCCAAGGTTGAAACCGCTAGTACGCTGCAATGGTCGGGGATTGGCGGCGGTTTAGGCTTCTTATTGCCAGCTATGTGGCTTGGTCGCCAAATTAAGAAGCGCCAAAAAGTGATTCTTAAAGCCCTGCCAGATGCGCTCGATTTGCTCTCCATCAGTGTTACCGCAGGTTTGGGCTTCGATGCTGCCTTACAACGGGTGGCTGAAAAGTGGGATAACGAGTTGTGCCGTGAGTTCCGACGGGCACTCTCCGATATTCGCTTAGGCACTCAACGCCACGAGGCTTTTCGCGCCATGACTGTGCGAACTGGGGTTGAAGACTTAACCTCATTTGTTTCGGCAGTTATTCAAGCCGACCAACTTGGGGTGAGCATGGGTAAAATGCTCAAAATTCAATCCGACCAATTGCGTTTGCGCCGCCGCCAACGTGCTGAAGAAGAAGCCCAAAAAGCACCAATCAAGATGCTTTTCCCGTTGGTGTTCTTGATCTTCCCTTCGATGTTCGTGGTTATCTTGGGGCCAGCCGTGCCACGCTTGCTTGGTGGCGGTCTCTAGTGTCGCAACACGCTATTCGCAATTTAACTCGCAATAGCAACTTGGTTGAATACGCTGAGTTTGCTAATAGCTTTTTGAGCCGTGGCATGGGCCTGATGGGGCGTAAGCATTTGCCCGCCAATACAGGCTTAATCCTCTATCCCAATAATAATATTCATATGTTCTTTATGCGCTTTGCGATCGATGTGATCTTTGTTGATCGTCAACATCAGGTGGTGGGGCTGCGCGAGAACTTCAAGCCCTGGCGGCCATTTGCTGGGGCGGCCAAGGCCCGTTACACCCTCGAATTGCCAGTTGGGGTTATTCAACAATCCCAAACCCAACTCGGCGATCAATTAGCAGTTGTTCCTGCTATTTTCTAAGGCATAGCCCTAGCAAAACCTCAATCTTGCTAGGGCTATTCAATCAGCATTTCAACGCCATAGACTTTGCGAAATAGGTTGGTTTTGCGATTAGCATCCCAAATTTCAATCGAAGCGTCGCCAACCGCCTGCACCTTCACCCGCACCTGATTTTTCTCAATTTTGCAGAGCACACTTTGCACAACTTGGCTCTTGGAGCGTTCTAAATATTCGGCAATGCGCAGCAGCGCACTCAATTTGCCCACCCGCTCAAGATCGCCTTCAGCCAAAACTCCACCCAAGCCTGCATCGGTCACGCCGCCTTTGCGATGATGGCGAGTGAGCAAAGCAACCATGGCCATTTCACGATGGGTATAGCCATTTAGCATCGAGTTGAGAATTAAATATAAGCCATGTTTATGATGATCGTAAAAATTGACTGCCACGCCAATATCATGCACCACCGTCGCAGCTTCGAGCAACTCCCGTTCCCACGCTCCATAGCCATGCAAACTTTGGAGTTGATCAAACAAGGCTAGGCTTAATTCACGCACTTTGGCGACATGCACCACATTGTAGCCATAAATTCGCGCCAAATTTTCAACTGAAAACTGGCGTACATCACCAAGCAAGGGTGGTTGCGAGCCACGCAGAAATTGCTCGTAGAAGATGCCATCACGCAAACCATGGCCGCAAATCCACAAGCTATCAGCGCCACAACGTTGCATCAACGCTCGAATCAACAATACGCCAGCCGTAATCACGTCAGCGCGATCATTGTTGAGGCCATCGAGTTGCTCACGCTCGTTGCGATTGAGTTTGCTGAGGCGAGTGGCCCATTCATCGACTCGTTGCAACGACATCGTGTAGCCATGGACAATATCGAGTGGATAGCGCTGAGCACGCTGTTCGAGTTTGGCCAAGTTGCGCACCGTGCCGCCAACTCCAATTAACGGCAATTTGCTACCTTGCGGTCGAAACCAATCAAGTTCGGCTAATGCTTCATCTAGGTGACGATCGAGAGCTTTGAGTTCGGCTTTGGTCGGGGTTTCGCTGCGCAAAATTTGCTCGGTGAGCCGGACTGTACCAAGCGGCAATGATGTGGTATGCGCTAAGCCACGGCCTCGGACTAAGGCCAATTCGACGCTGCCGCCGCCAATATCAAACATAAAGCCGTTGCTGACTCCAAGCGTATTAATCATCCCGAGGTAGCTGTAGTAGGCTTCTTCATCGCCGCTGAGCACGCGTAAATCGAGGCCAGTTTCTTCTTTAACTTGGGCCAAAAAGCTAGCTTGATTGGCGGCATCGCGCACAGCACTGGTTGCCACCGCCACAACTTCGTTGACCCCTAAGGCACGGCAAAAATTGCTAAACATGCGCAGGGTTTCAATTGCCATGGCAACTGGCTCAGCTTGCAACTGGTTATCAGCGCCAACATTATGCGCCAAACGCACATTTTCTTTAACTTCTTCGACTAGTTTGAAGGAGTGATAGGGCTGGTATTGCACCACGATCATACGGGCGGTATTGGAGCCAAGGTCAATAATTCCAACGTGTTGGGTCATATAATTCTCCTCAACAACGTGTAGCAGGTCGCCCGCCAGCATAAATTTTAATAATAGACTTGGACGGTCGTGCCAACACTAGCCCAGTTGTAGAGCCATGCGGCAGCATCAAGTGGTAAGTTGACACAGCCATGGCTAATCCGCGTACCACTGCCAAATAAGTTGTGCCAGTAGGTTCCATGCAGCGCCACGCTGCCATTGAAGTACATAGCATGAGGCACATTTGGCACGACCCAAGTTTCGCCACCAAGTGAGCCACGCATGGTTTGCAAGGGCACTTTGGCATAAATTTCATAGCTACCAGTTGGGGTATTAAAGCCGTCTTTGCCAGTTGCAACAGGCGCATCAAACACGACTGTGCCATTTTCGTAGGCATACAGCCATTGCTTGCTAATATCAACTTCGATGCGTTTGCCAACGTTGGGATTGGCTGGCTTGGGCGTGGCAGTCGGCACAGGTTGGCTGGTTGGTTGGGCGGGTGCGGCGGTTGGCGGCACTTGGGTTGGCTCGGCAACTGGTTGCGGGGCAGCAGTTTGCACCGGAGCAGGCGCAACGGGATCAAATTCAAATAAATAGGGCTGCTCGTAGCTCATTCCTTCAACTAAGCCACGGGCGGCAGCAACTTCTTGGCCCAGCGGCGCTAGCTCAATCTCCTCAGGCGTGCCTGCCAACAAGGGATGCTCAATCATCAAGGCGCGTTCAAAATATTGAACCTTGAAACGTCCAGTTGGCCGCGCTTCAAATTGAGCTGGGCTAATTGGCAAGCCGAAAATTGCCACCCCACCGTTGGTTTCCCAAAATGTGCGGAAACTACCAGTTAGATCGTAGTTCGCGCCTTCGGGGCGTAAGCTTGCAGCGGCTAAACGTGGTTGTGGGCCAAAATCGCGCCATTCGGTACGTTCACGTCCAACTAAGCCCAAGCCAACACTATCAGTTTGCGGATCATACTCGAAGCGAGCGTTTTCAAAATACTGCACAACCAGCGCATCTTGCTCTAAGGGATCGGTAATTGGTTGACCAAAAATCAACTCGCCGCCATTGGTTTGCCAAAACGACGCAAACCCATAGGTATCGGTGAGCGCAGGGGTCACTGCTTGGGAGGTGCGAAAAGCCCAAAAACATAAACCAAGAACCAGAGTCAACCAGATGATCCGCCGCATAGCTGTATTCTCCGACTGATACCTGAGGCTAGAAGCAAGGTGCGGCTTCATCGTAGCAGTGCAATGAGCCGCTGTCAATTCACGTTGGTGGAAAGGTGAGGCGTTTACTCGGGCACAATATCGGCCAGCGAGGTTACGGTGATCGTGCCGCCAGCAATATCAATTGAGCGAACGACCGTGCGCACCATCGGCACCAAAATATCGGCTTGGCCTAATTTGCGTACCACTAACACATCGTTTGCGCCAGTTTCAATAATTTCAACTGCTCGCCCAATGTCTTCGCCAGCCTCGGTTTGTACTTGCAAACCAACCAAATCGTGCAAGAAATATTCATCATTGGCCAAGGGTGCGGCATCGCTACGATGAATATAAACTTCGAGGCCTTGCATGGCTTCGGCAGCCTCGCGGGTTTCAACTTCATTCAGCCGCAATAGATAGAGGCTGCCTTTGTGTTGGTGCAGGCGGCCAATCGTATAGGGCTTGGAGAGATCGCCTACAAACAATTGTTTAAGTTTTTGAATATGTTCGGGGTGCGATGAGATCATTGAAATCTTCAACTCGCCGCGCACGCCAAACGCCGCTGAAATACGGCCAACTAACAAGAAATCATCTGGATTTGGAGCTGTCACGAATTAACCTCTAGGTGGACCCGTTTGTTTTGGCGAGCGCCAACGATGCCCAATACGTCGCGAATGGCTTTGACCACACGCCCATTGCGCCCGATGACTTTCCCAGCTTCGCTTTGGGGAATGCGCAGATCGAGGGTAATGCTGTGGTGACCAGTGCGTTTGCTAATTTTAATCTCGTCGGTATCGATCAGGCCTTCGACGATATATTTCAATAAATCTTCCATAGCTGCATCCTTGGGCAATAGGCGGGTGCGAGGCAAGTGGCCTCACACCCGATTCGCGAGCTTACTCGGCGCTTTTTTGACCAGGAGCGCGGAAGCCAGCGGCTTCGGCACTTTCCACGGTGTCGAACCACAATTCAGCCACGGTTGAATTGTAGTAGCGGCTACCAGGAACGTGGTACAACATTGAGTTTTGGTTGCCTTTGATGGCGTAGCCTTCGGGGGCGCTGCCATCAGCCAATGGGCGCACGCTACCAGCAAATTCGCCAGCTTCGGCTTCGGCCTTGACTGGCGCAACTACGGCTACTGGCGCAACTGCTGCTTTGCTAACAGCTTTTTTGGCCTTCTTGACTGGAGCTTCAATCTTGGCTGGAGCTTCGCCAATCAATTTGCCTTCAGCATCGACCACACCCAAGTTTTTCAACAAGCGCACTACGGTATCTGATGGTTGTGCACCAACGCTCAGCCAATAGCGAGCGCGATCTTCCTTGATGAACACAACTTTTGGTTGGGCTTGAGGATTGTAGTGGCCAATTGTTTCGATAAACTTGCCATCGCGTGGGGCATGGGAATCTGCAATAACAACACGATAAGCGGGCTTGTGTTTCATGCCCATCCGGCGCAGACGAATACGAACCATTCGAGTGTTTCCTCCAAAAGTGGCGAGTGGCTATAGGCTTAATGCTATAGGCTATCCACTAAGCAATAATTAATTAGGTGCTATAACCTACGCACTGTAGCCTATAGCCTCGGTTTATTTGAACATGCGCATCAGGTCGCGCGGGTTTTGGCCGCCCTTGCTGAAGCGTTTCATCATGCGTTGCATTTCGCGGAACTGTTTAACCAATGCGTTAACATCTTCGATGCGCGTACCGCTACCCAATGAGATCCGGCGCTTGCGGCTAGGATCTTTGAGCAAGTCGGGGTTACGGCGCTCTTTGATCGTCATCGATTGAATAATTGCTTCGATCCGTTTCATTTCGCGATCATCAAGGGCATCATCAAGCTCTTTCATTTGGCGCATTTGCTTGCCAAGTCCAGGAATCATGCCCAAGATTTGTTGGATTGGACCAAGTTTACGCATGGAATTCATTGCGCCAAGGAAATCTTCAAAGTCGAAGGTGCCTTTGCGCATCTTCTTTTGCATTTTCTTGGCTTCATCTTTATCGTAAACTTGCTCGGCTCGCTCGATCAGGGTCATCACATCGCCCATGCCCAAAATCCGTTGGGCTAGACGATCGGGGTGGAATGGTTCGATGGCATCGGTTTTTTCACCCGTCCCAAGGAACTTAATTGGCACACCAGTGACTTCGCGCATCGAGAGCGCCGCCCCACCACGGGCATCGCCGTCGATCTTGGTCATAATCAAACCAGTCAATGGCACTTTGGCATGGAAGGCTTCGGCCACTTTGACTGATTCTTGACCGATCATGGCATCGACGACCAACATAATTTCAGTTGGGCCGATGCGTTCGACGACTTGTTGTAATTCAGTCATCAAGCGTTCGTCGATTTGCAAGCGTCCGGCAGTATCGACGATCACAAAGTTGTTGCCATTGATTCGCGCTTGCCGCAAGGCGTGCTCAGCGATATCTGGCGGTGCAACCTCAGTGCCTTCGCTATAAACCGGAATATTCAATTGCTTGCCGAGCGTTTCCAACTGCTTGATCGCGGCAGGTCGGTAGATGTCGGCGGCAACCAACAATGGCGTTTTGCCTTTTTTGCGCATATACAGCGCCAACTTGGCAGCCATGGTTGTTTTACCAGCACCTTGTAACCCGACCAACATCACAATCGTCGGTTGCTCGCGGTTTTTCGATTCGTTGATCGGCACATTGGCATCACCAAGCAAGTGCACCAGCTCGTCGTGGACGATTTTGATCACTTGTTGACCAGGAGTCAAACTCTTGGTGACTTCTTCGCCAATCGCTTGTTCGCGCACCCGCGCCACAAAATCTTTGACGACTTTGAAGTTAACGTCTGCTTCCAACAAGGCCAAACGCACTTCGCGCAAGCCCGCATCAACATCAGATTCGGTTAGGCGGCCTTTGCTGCCCAACCGGTTGAAAACATCGGTTAAGCGGTCGGATAGATTCTCAAACATCATACACCTCACCGCAACAGAAAAAACTGGCAGAAACTTGGCACGCCCTAGCGTGGAGAGTTTCCTGTCAGCATTTTGTCGCATTGTAGTTGATTACACACGGCCTGTCAAACTGCCTTCTTTGGGGGTATTTTTCAACTCGCTGGCTCTAGTGTAGCACACAAAAAGCCTATTAGCGTGTATCATAGCGGCGTTTACTACGATTTGTCGCAAGGAGTTCGCGATGAAAAGCGCACAACTGAGTGCTATCGGCTGGACGCTATTACGAGTCGTTGTCGGCATGGTCTTCGTGATCCATGGATGGTCGAAAGTTACAATGATTGGCGGGGTGGCTGCCACCTTTGGCAATGAGTATCAGCTACCAATTCCGGCGGTATTGGCTTGGTTGGTCGCGACTGTCGAATTTTTGGGCGGCTTGGCATTAACCGCTGGGGTTTATAGCCGTTGGGCCGCGCTTTTGCTAGGTTGTGTGATGTTGGGCGCGATCAAAGTCCATTGGGGCAGTTTCTTTTATTATGCCAATGGCATGGAATACGATCTGGTTTTGCTAACCGTCTGTACTGTCATTTGTTTGAATGGCGGTGGCCCTTATTCAGTTGATACCATGATCATCAACAAACCACCAGCCAAAAAACCAGCCTAAACCCTTGCATTCCAATCAGCAATCAAAGATAATAGCACATCTGAACTAGCGGCTGGCAGGTTGTAGGAGCGTTGAACAATGCCTGATGGTAAAACTCATGATATGTTGACGGTCTTTACGGGCATTGTTGGCATTCCGATTATTTGGCGGATTGTACCAAATAGCGATTTATTAGGCGCATTTGTTTGGGCCGGAAGCCATATTGTTTCGGGCATGGCCTTCTCGCCCGATTTGGATTTGGCTTCCGAACCCTATAACCGTTGGGGGCCGTTGCGCTTTATTTGGTGGCCGTATCGTGAGCTTGTGCCGCATCGTGCTGGGATTTCGCATAGCCTCGTGTTTGGCCCATTATTTCGGCTTGGTTATTTTTTGGTGATGGTCTGGCTCTCATTTTATTTGGGCATGACCTTAATCAATAGCTTCACGCCAGTTGATACTGCCACCATCAGCGCCGCCTTTATTGCCGATCTCAAAGCGCTGTGGTATAGCGATCGCCAACTAATCGTCTATTCTTTGGTTGGTTTTGTGACAGGCGGGGCGGTGCATTCAATTGCCGATTGGCTGATTGAAGGCCGCGAGCCATATCATAAATCGCTGTTGATGCCTTGGCGCAAACGTCGCCGCAAGCGCCGCCGTGACGACGATTGGGGCTGGTAATTTAGCCCAACCATGTGCCAACTTGGCCATCACCACGACTGCCCAGCAAGAGTTCGGGCGGAACCGGGCGTTGCTGCCAAAAGCGATTCCAATTGGCAATCGCATTCATTTTATACGCCCCAATGCCTGCAAATAAAATTAATGCTGGGATGATAAAGTATTGACTCCACACGATCGAAATGTAGCCTAATCCGAAGGCAAAAGCATACGAAAGCCCTTGAATTGAAGCGAGCGGTAGTTCGCCAATGATAACCGCCATAATCACAATAAATGAGAGAATAAAGCCCAACCCGCCCATCATAATTGTAGCAAAACGCCCAAGGGTATAGCTAGCTCGAAACCAGGCATCAAGCATCGAAATTTGTTTGCCCGGCTTGGGTGGGGCTGGCAAGAGGCCAATTTTGCTGCGCTCAATCGAAAAGAGCGTATTCGTGCCGCGTGGTACAACCGGAACCCAAGCCATGGTTGGCGGTGAGTCGGTCAAGGCTAGCAACAACGGCGACCCCATAATATTCAGCCCAACATTATTAACCGGTTGGGTAAAATTGTGGGGTAACACTGGCCAACCCACAAATGGCACTGCCAGTAGTAATTGTTCGGGCACTTCAACGGTTTGGAAATCTTTTTCGCGGATTGCCTTCAACGCTCCGCTAACTGGGCGACGTAATTGCGGCTGACCTGTTGGCCCCCATGCAATCATCCATGGGCCTAGGGTGCGATAGCCATGAACTTTCAGCCATTGCTCAGCTGCCGCCATGACTGGTCCAACATAGCCTGTTGGCAATGGCGCAATTAATTCTTGGTGGGCTGGTAATACATGCAACTGCAAGGCCATCGCCTCGGGCAATTGTTGGGCGATTAACTGTTCAATAGGAAAATCATTGCTCACGCTGTTTCTCCGACTCTAGCTCAATGATCAAAAGGGGTGGCGTTGGGGTCGTTGCCCAAAAACGGTTCCATGCCTGAATTGCACTGCGGCGTTGTCGCCAAATCACCACTCCCAATAGCATACTGCCAATCATACCAAACCAGCGCAGGGCTGTGAAGATCTCAAAGCTTTTGAGCAGCAGAATTTGTGGCTCGGCTCCCAACCACCATTGAATCATCGCCCATGGCATGCTGAGCAACAGAATAATGATCATCGCCGCCAGTTGTAAACGTAAAAATGGCGGCCAAGTATGCTGCCATTGATCACGCCAAGTCAACTGTTGCCCAAGCTCCGGCACTGGGCGCTGCCAGCCAAGTTTGCGCACCCACCAACTATGCCGAGGCCATAACGCCCGTGCTCCCAACGGCAAAACTGGAATGTAGGCTTGCACCCGTGGCTCAACTCCAACCAAGGGCAAAACTGGAATCAACGGCGCAGCCAGTGGCTCCAGCCCTTGCTCCTGCAGTTGATCATAAATCCCTGCCAGGTTGTAGCGCTGTTGGTCATCAATTGCTAAACTGACTTCAGCCACCAAACGGGCTTCGATTTGCTGCACCCGATATTCTGGCCCCAACTTGGGATCAAACACATGAGCAATCGGCTGATAGAGCACGCGCTGAGCATAGGAGTCCCAGGTTTGCAAGGCTGGGCCAAGCGCCGTATAGCCTTGTAAGCGCAATGCCTGGCGCATTTGGTCGGCTTGTTCAAGCACGTGTTGCAGCTCAACCCGCCGCAAAACGCTATCGTGTTGTTCCAATAAAAACAATCGCAGCATAACGCTCAATTTCTTGGCCTAAAAGATTTGTAGTTTGCTGCATGTAGTATAGCAACGATAGGCCGACTGTTGATCAATTTGCTTAAATTCAGCATATTTGTGCTAAAAATATTCGACATTATGGCTATTTCGCGGTATAATAGAGGAAGCTTAACTTTAGGGATTTAGCGCTTACGCAAGGGATAAAATTCATGGAAATAGGGATTGTCAAGCCTGTTGCGATTGTTGACGAGATGCGTACCGCCTATCTCGATTATGCAATGAGTGTGATTGTATCGCGGGCCTTACCTGATGCTCGCGATGGCCTCAAACCGGTGCAGCGGCGGATTTTATATGCAATGTTCCGCGAAGGACTATTGCACAATGTGCGCTATTCCAAATGCGCTGGGGTGGTCGGCGAAGTGCTCAAGAAGTATCACCCTCACGGTGATGCTTCGGTTTACGATGCCCTCGTGCGCCTCGCCCAACCATGGAATATGCGCTATCCGCTCGTCGATGGCCAAGGGAATTTTGGCTGTTTCACTGGCGATACCAAAATCAAGCTGCTTGATGGCACTGAAAAAAGCTTTGAAGAACTCGCTCAACTCCCATATGACGAGATTTTCTATGTATATTCAGTTGATCAGCAAGGCAAGATTGTTGTTGGTGAAGGCCGATCATCACGGATTACTCTCCGCCAAGCTCAGTTGGTTGAATTGACTTTCGATGATGGCTCAGTGGTGCGTTGTACTCCTGATCACAAATTTATGTTACGTGATCAAACGTGGAAAGAAGCTCAACATTTAACCATCGACGACAGCTTGATGGCTGGCTATTTTGATCGCCATAATCCGTCACTGGTTTTGCAACCCCAAACTGGTACATTCGAAAATCTCAATTTGCCCCAAATTAGCAACGCCGAATCCTCAACAAATATCTGGAATAGCGCCAATCAAGCTATGGTGCAACACGCTTCACGATTGCTTGCTCAATTTGGGCAGGCGGGATTGAATGCAACACTGTATGATGCGCAACGGGCTGAAACGATTCCTAGCAGCGCGAAAGCAATCCAAGCCTTTGGCTCGTTTGAGCAATTGGTGCAAACTGCATCAACCTATAACCATCGGGTGGTTGGATTACGCTGGTTAGATGAGACGGCAGATGTTTATGATATTACGGTCAATGAATATCATAACTTTATGCTTGCCAACGGCTGTGTTGTGCATAACTCGGTTGATGGCGACGCAGCGGCGGCCTACCGATACACTGAAGCGCGGCTCAAAGAAATTGCCGAGGAATTGTTGCGCGATATCGACCGCGATACGGTGAATTTCGGCCCCAACTTCGATGGCGGCTATCAAGAGCCATTGGTGTTGCCAGCCCGCTTGCCCAACTTGCTGCTCAATGGTTCAGCCGGGATCGCGGTTGGGATGGCTACTAATATTCCACCACATAACCTTGGTGAGCTGTGCGATGGCATCGGCTACTTGGTTGACAATCCCGATGCGACGGTTGAAGATTTGATCAAGTTCATCCCCGGCCCCGACTTCCCAACCGGCGGCTCGATTTTGGGCACTGAAGGGATTATCAGCGCCTATTCGAGTGGCCGTGGCCGGATTTTGATTCGGGCCAAAGCCCATATCGAAGAAGCTGCTCGCGGTGCGTTCCATATCGTCGTGACCGAATTGCCCTATCAAGTTAACAAAGCCCGTTTGATCGAACGGATTGCTGAGTTAGTCAAAGATAAACGGATCGAAGGGATTCGCGATGTGCGCGATGAATCCGACCGCTCGGGGATTCGCATGGTGATTATTTTGAAACAAGATGCTCAGCCCAAGAAGGTGCTGAATCATCTATTCAAATATACCAGCATGCAAACCACCTTCGGCGCAAATATGTTGGCCTTGGTCGAAGATGGCAAGCAGCCGCGCACGCTGTCGCTCAAAAAAGCCTTGCAAGAATATATCGAGCATCGCCAAATTGTAATTCGGCGGCGTACCGAGCATGATCTAGCCAAAGCCAAAGCACGGGCGCATATTCTCGAAGGCTTGAAAATTGCCCTCGATCAGCTTGATGAGGTGATTGCCACGATTCGGGCTAGCCGCACTGCTGAAACTGCTCGTAGCAACTTGATGAAAAACTTCAAGCTCAGCGAATTACAATCGCAAGCGATCTTGGAAATGCAATTGCGGCGCTTGGCTGGCCTCGAACGCAAAAAAATCGAGGATGAATATAAAGAAGTCTTGGGGACGATTGCCGACCTTGAAGATATTTTGTCTAAGCCCGAACGGGTTTTCAAAATTATCAAGGACGATGTGGCCGAACTCAAAGAAAAATATGGTGATGTACGGCGCTCACGGATCATTGCCGATGCCACTGGCGATATCAGCACCGAAGATCTAATTCCCGACATGAATGTGTTGGTAACCGTGACTGATCGTGGCTACATCAAGAAATTGCCTGGCGATACCTATCGTGTGCAAAATCGCGGTGGCCGTGGCATTAAGGGCATGACCACCAAAGAAGATGATGTGGTGGCACACCTTTTGATGTGTAACACCCTGAACGATCTTTTATTCTTTACCAACCGTGGCAAAGTCTATCAACTCAAAGTTCACGAAGTTCCCGATGCCAGCCGTACTGCCAAAGGCCTGCCGTTGGTCAACTTGATCTCACTCGAACCAGGCGAATTGGTGACATCATTGATAGCCGTGCCCGATTTCGACGATGGCGAATATTTGGTGATGACCACTGTCAAAGGTCGAATCAAGCGTACCAAGTTGAGCGAATATAGCTCAGTGCGCTCGAATGGCTTGATCGCGATCGGGCTTGATACTGGCGACGAACTGCGCTGGGTCAAAACCAGCAATGGCGATGAAGATATTTTGATGACCACTCAACATGGTCAAACTATCCGCTTCAGTCAAGCCGAAGTACGTCCGATGGGTCGGCCAGCTAGCGGCGTGATTGGCATCAAAATGTCAGCCAAAGATCAAGTGGTCGGGATGGATTTGGTGCGGCCAGATTCACAACTTTTGGTGATTACCTCGCACGGCATGGGCAAGCGCACCGACCTCGAAGACTATCCAGTCAAGGGGCGGGCAACCCAAGGCGTGATTACCATGCGGCTCAAGCCAGGCGATGAAATTGCCGCCGCCTTGGTATTGACTGATAGCGACATTGTGACCACAATTACTCGCAATGGTGTCGTGATGCGGACTCGTGCCGACAAGATTTCCAAGTATGGGCGCACAACTCAAGGTGTAACCGTAATCAATCTTGATAAGAAAGATTTGGTCGCAGCAGTTTCGGCTGAACCCCCAGTCGATGACAAGAGCGACGATTCAGATGCCAACGATAGCCCTGGCACGGTAACCCTCACAGCTTAAGCTTTTTAAGCAAATTAATGCTAAAAACCCGTTGCATACCCGATATGCAAGGGGTTTTTAGCGGTTAAACTACGTTCAGCTATATACCTAGATCCACTCTTTTTTAGACAAAATTAATCTAGCTATTCATGGAAACTGTGATATAATCGGGGAAACATAACATAAGAACAGCAATTTTCTACCTCAAAATCTCATCCAACTACCACTACCACTGTCCGCTGTCGGCTGATCTATTGACCCAGAAAGCGAAGGAACGGAAGATACACCAACAGGCCGTGGAGCCTGTAAACCGCCATGATAGCGGGGTCTCTTTTCCGCGCAGTCAAAGAGGATTGCAAGGAGGCGAGCATGATCTCTTCAAGCGTGTATATGTTGCTTGAACAAGCGATCGATACTCCCGAAAAACTGCATTGTGTCATGCTATTTGCACAACGAACAGTTAATCAAGGCACTGCTACTCACATCGCTCGCCAGCTAGGGCGCGATATATGGAGTATTGAGCGAGCACTCAAAGAACTCAGTGAGGCAGGCATTCTTTCCATCGCCGGAGAAGGCAAATCGTCGTACTACGACTATCAACCGCGTTCGTATGTGGTTAATGCGTTGGAATTGTTAGTTCAAACCTACAACGACCCCATTTTGCGCAGCGAAATCTGCGATTATGTGCGCGAGCTAGCTAGCTACGCGCCCTATCGCGCTCACTTCCACACGGTTTTGGCAATCTAAATTACCTGCGCCTGCTCAGAATCTCCCGAGAGGAGAGAGTGGCGCAAGGGCTACAATTGTTCTAACTCAACCATGATTAAATCCATCGCAAGCCCCAACATTTGCTGGCGGCTGGTATACTAGCGCCGAAAGCGAATTAAGCTAGCGAGGTAGCATTGTGGAATGTTTAGTGCTCAATGGCGAGCAGTTAACAGTTGATAGTTTGGTGGCTGCCGCTCGTAATCCGGCAATTAAGGTCGAATTAGCACCCGAAGCAATTGAACGAATGCACTATTCTCGCGCCGCCGTCGAGCGGTTTGTGGCCGAGGGTCGCGTGGTTTATGGGATTACCACCGGCTTTGGTCATTTTCAAAATCGCACAATCGATCGCGACCATGTGCGCGAGTTGCAACGCAATATTATTATGAGCCATTCCACTGGCACGGGCACGCCGTTGCGCCGCGACCAAGTACGTGCGATGTTGATAGTGCGGGTCAATACCTTGGCTAAAGGCTTTTCAGGGATTCGCCCGCTGGTTGCCCAAGCTTTGCTTGATCTGCTCAACGCCGATATTTTGCCAATTATTCCTTGCCAAGGCTCGCTTGGAGCCAGCGGCGATTTGGCTCCCTTGGCTCATGCCTGCTTAATTTTGCTTGGCTTGGGTGAGGCGGTTGCTCCAGGTCAATCGCCAGTTCATGGTCAACGCCTGAGCGGAGCCGAGGTATTAGCTCGATTAAATCAAGAACCTTTAGTTTTAGAGGCTAAAGAGGGCTTGGCATTAACCAATGGCACGGCGCTGTTGAGTGGCTTAGCGGCCTTGGCAATCTATGATGCTGAACAATTGTGTCGTAGTGCCGAAACCATTGCCGCCTTGTCGATGGAAGCTTTGGCGGCTTTGCCAGCAGCCTTCGATCAACGGTTGCATGCAATTCGTCCGCATCCACGTCAGCTTGATAGTGCGCGGAGCATTCGTCAACTGTTGCAAGGCAGCAGCTTTGTTTACCCCAACCAAGCCGCTGATCCGACGATTTATGGGCCGCATAAAGTCCAAGATGCCTACTCGTTGCGCTGTGTGCCGCAAGTCCATGGGGCAATTCGTGATGCCGCTTGTTATGGGCGTTGGGCCACCGAGATTGAACTCAACAGCGCCACCGATAACCCCTTAATTGTTCCAGTTGATCCTGAGCAGCCCCATGGCGAATATGAGGCAATTTCGGGTGGCAACTTTCATGGTGAACCATTAGCGCTAGCAATGGATTTTCTAAAAGTGGCCTTGAGCGAATTGGGCAACATCAGCGAGCGCCGCACCGCCCGCTTGGTTGATGCAGGCTTGAATGGCAATTTATTAGCGCCATTTTTAACCGAACAAGGTGGTTTGCACTCCGGTATGATGTTGATTCAATATACTGCTGTGGCCTTGGCGAGCGAAAATAAAGTGCTTGTACACCCCGCTGCTGCTGATACGATTCCTACTTCAGGTAACCAAGAAGATCATGTCAGTCTGGGGCCGACCGCCGCCCGTCAGGCAGCCGAGATGCTCGATAATGTGGTGGGCATTTTGGCTTGCGAAGCCTTGTGTGCCGCCCAAGCAATTGATTTACGTTGGCGCAAACACGAGCATTTGCAACTTGGTCAAGGCACTGCACCTGCCCATCAAGCAATTCGCCAAGTTGTACCATTTCTAACTGAAGATACGGTGATGTACCCACATATTGAAGGCCTGAAACGATTGATTCAAGCAGGCAAATTGGCCTTAGCCGAATGATTTGGTAACTATCAGGGAGTTTAACCACGAAGGACACGAAGCGCACGAAGATAAGGTTAGAGGCTGAAGGTTATGGGCTATCGGAACATCTTTTGGGAGTTCAAAAGATCCCATCGCCTTCAGTCAATAGAACATAACCTAATCACTGCGGGGTTCAATTTTTGGGTTTCTGCCTTCTGGCTTTTGATTTTTGACTTTATCCTTCATCCTTTGCTATGCGCTTCTTGCCCAAACCACAAAATTCATTGATAATACGGACTAGTAACGCGACCTAGAGTAGTTGCAGCGATGAAAGGATGACGGCGATGAGCCAAAACCGCTTTCGTCCCTATGACCGTCCAGATGACGAAACCAGCCCAACCGCCCCTACCCGTCGGATCGACCAAGCCGAGTTACGCAAAGATGATCAGTCGTGGCAAGGTATGGTCAACAACGATTGGCGCTCGGATCGCCGCCGCGTCAATACCAGCCGCACCAGCCCAATCGATACCTTTAATACCCAAGGGGTTGCCTCTTGGCTCAGTAAAGGTGGCTATCGCTATGTTGTAATTGCCACAGTTGTGGTGATTGTGCTGATCATTTTCATCTTGTATTCGAATCGCCCTGGTCAAACTGATGATCCCAATGGCAATAATACAGGATTGAATCTCCCCAACCAACCAACTGCTGAAATTATCGTTGGGCCATCACCCACTCCTGAGGGCTTGATTCCCACCGATAATACCCAAATTCCCAGTGAAGGCCCAATTTTTGCGGTAACTGGCACTGGCAGCGATGGCTTGTTCCTGCGTGATCAGCCAGGTGGCAATATCGTTAAAACCATGCCCGAAGGAACTCAGTTAACCAAACTGAGTGAGCAAGATATCAATGGAATCCTGTGGTATCAAGTTCGCGAGGTCGAGACCCAGATCGAGGGGTGGTGTTCAGCTCAATTTTTGGTGCCAGCTCAATAATTTCGGTGCTAAAAACACGAACGGCACGAGGCAATTGATCGTTGCAACTCGTGCCGTTCTACTGGTCTGGCGGGTCGTTATCGTTAGACATACATCCTCCTAGATTAAATAGCGAATCAAGATTGTGGCCAAACCAAGCAGGCAGCTATAGCCAGTTACATCGGTCACGGTAGTCACAATCACGCCAGAAGCCAAAGCTGGGTCAACTCGAAAGAGCTTGAGGGTCAATGGCACGACGGTTCCAGCAATTGCCGCCGATACCAAATTTAGCAACATCGCACAGCCTGCAACTACCCCTAACATTGGCTTCCCTTGCCATAACCAACCCAACAAACCAATTGCACTGCCAAATGCCACTCCGTTGATTGCGCCAATGCCGACTTCGCGACCTAATGCGCGGAAGCCTTGGCCAGTTGCCACCTCACCCAAAGCGATCGAACGCACAATCAAGGTCAACGTTTGAATTCCGGCGTTGCCACCCATGCCAGCAATAATTGGCATAAATGGCACTAATGCGGTTACTTTTTCGACCGTGCCATCGAATTGGCTTACCACCCAAGCGGCCAAAATTGCGGTGGGCAAATTGATAAACAGCCAAAACAAACGCCGCCGCGATGAACGAAATAATGAATCTTCAACATCTTCATCTTGTGGCAAGTTGGCCAAGCGATACATATCCTCGGTGGCTTCTTCCTCGATTACGTCGATAATATCATCGGCAGTGACCGCCCCAACAATCCGCCGTTGCGCATCAACCACTGGCAAGGCCAACAAGTCGTAACGCGCCAACAAACGGGCACATTCTTCTTGGTCGGTTTCAACACTGGCGGTAATGACATTGCGATCCATAATCTCGCTAAGCAAGGTTTGGGCTGGAGCCATCACCAACGAGCGTAAACTGACGACACCAACTAAGCCATCATTGGCATCAACCACATACAAATAGTAGACCGATTCGTCTTCTGGCTGCAAACCACGCAATAAATCGATCGCTTGCTGGGCGTTTAATCGATCGCGTAGGGTCACGACATGCGAGGTCATCAAGCCGCCAGCGCTCTCCTCGTCGTGCTCCATCAATTGGCGTACATCGTCGGAATCTTCGGGGTCCATGGCGGCGAGGGTGGCGGCAATTTGCGCTGGCTCAAGCTCAACCAACACATCAGCTGCATCATCTGGCTCCATCTGCTCAAGCAAATCGGAGAGTTGATCGCTGGTGAGGGTTTCGGCCAGTTCCACTTGCGAATCGGTATCAAGCTCAATTAAAACATCTGCGCCATGTTCGAGGTTGAGGCGAGCAAACACCTCATACAATTCATCAGATTCGAGTTCATCGAGGATGGCGGCAGCATCAGCCGGATGCAGGCTGGCCACCAATAGGGTTGCTTGGTCAATTGAACCAGCGTCGAGCGCAGCCCGCACGTCGTCTAAGGCTGGCCGAATATCGAGGATTTTGGTCATCGGACACCTCCATGTGGCAAACACACAACGAGCGGGAATTCCCGCTCACTGGTCTAGCCAATCAGAGGTAATTCCGCTTGCTCTGTGTCATCTTCGGTTGTAGAACCATCTATACTCATACCTCGGCAGTATACCATGGGTTAATTACCTTCCAAGTCTGGCTTGGCCTAGCTGGCATGCTCCCCAGATGGGTTATGACTTTGGTACTGTCTTAAGCACGCGGATGTACTACGTGACATAGTGTACAATAGGCCATAGTAATTAAAACAATTAAACAATAGTTGCAATGATGTATGCCAAAACTGGAATTAAAGCCGATTTTCAGGCCCGAACCAGTGGCATGAAGTCTGCTTTAGCAAGTTGTGTTGGGCCAACCAAGCACAATCTTCGCTTGCGTGGTAGGCTACAATACAGCCAAGAGAAGGGTAACGACCGCCGCTGGAATAGCATAGACAAGCCGAAAATCAACCTGTTATAATAGGCCATAACGGTGTTTACTAATCGCACAAAACGACCTGGACGCGACATGACCAAGCGACGATCCGTGCTACGGATCTCCTCGCGGCAACGAACTCACTTTCAAGCCAATCCTTGGCGAATTCGGCGCATGATCACCGAGTTGCATGCGCTGCACGAGATTCGCCACGCGATTAACCAGGCCTTGGAATTGGATACGGTGCTAGAGGAGATTTATAGTCAAACATCGCGATTAATGGATACCCGCCAATTTTACTTGGCGTTATACTCGCCTGAACAAGAATTGATCGAGTTTGCCTTGGCAGTTGAAAATGGCCAGCGCGTCTCTTGGCCGGCCCGCCCTTATGCCAATGGCTTAACCGAATGGATTTTGCAGCATCGCCGCCCCCTGCGGATCAACGCCCATAACCTTGATCCTGCGGTTGCACCGATTATCGTTGGGCAACCTGTCCAATCATTTTTAGGGGTTCCAATTGTGCTTGGTGAGCAGGTTCTCGGGGTTATGAGTGTACAATCGGTCGAACGAGCCGAGGCCTATTCTGCCCATGATGAACAAATTTTGACCATGATCGCCGATCAGGCTGCTGTCGCGATTGCCCATGCCAAGCGCTTTGCAGCGGTTGATCAACAGTTGCAAGTCCGCGTCGCCCAACTTGAAACCCTCGAAGCGACCATCCGCGATTTAAATGAAACCCTTGATGTCGATACGATTCTCAATCGCTTACTTGACCGTATCCAGCCCATTATGCATGCTGATGCTGGGATGGTGTGTTTGCTCGATACCGAACAGCAACGCTTATATATCCGGGCAATTCAGGGCTACCCATCTGAAGTTCGGCGCTTCCAATTTGAGGGCTGGCCAATTGATCGTGGGATTGCTGGCTTAGTTGCTCGTACAGGCCAACCTGACTGGACTGCTGATATTCGTAATTCAAGTTACTATGTTAATTCGCGGCCAACCACATTAAGCCAAATGACGGTGCCAATTGTGCATAGTGGCAAAGTTCTAGGCGTAATGATTCTCGAAAGTGATCGAGTTGGTACATTTAATGATGATACGACGCGCTTTGTAAGCCAAATTGCTGATCATGCGGCGCTTTCAATTCATAATGCCCATATTCATCAGCAAGCAGTTGAACAACAAGCATTGTTGGCTCAACGTTCACAACAACTTAATGAAGTGCTTCGGATCAGTCAAGCATTAAGCGCCAACCTTAATTTAAATGATCTACTACCCGAAATTGTTCGAGCGATTCAAGCAAGTTTGGGTTTTAATATTGCCTTACTGAGTTTAGTTGATCAAGAACGCCCGACCTTTATGCGCCGCCGTGCAGTGGTTGGCGTGCCTGATGAGCGCTGGTTTGAATTACGCGATCAATTAGTGCCAATTGAATGGTATCGTAGCGTGATGCGCGAAGAATTTCGAATTAGCCGCTCGTATTATATTCCGCATAGCCATACCAGTTATACCGCCATTTGGGGCAGCAATACCGATACCTATCGGCCTGATTTAGGCGAACGTCGGCCATATGAATGGCATCAAGATGATGCATTGTTTGTACCGTTGTACGATTCTGATAATAATTTAATTAGTATTCTCTCAGTCGATGATCCACGTGATCGGCGGAAACCATCGTTTGAATCGGTGCAGGTATTAGAAATTTTTGCCACTCAAGCAGCAATCGCAATTGAAAATGCCCATTTATATACAATTACTCAACAATTAGCAATAACCGATGGCTTAACTGGCTTGTTCAATCAACGCCATTTTATGACGATGCTTGATCGTGAAGTGGCATTGGCCTATCGCTACAACTATCCATTATCATTATTGGCTTTAGATATTGATTATTTCAAGCAATATAATGATAACTATGGCCACTTGGTTGGCAATGTGCTGCTGCGCGATTTTGCACGGCTTATTTGCGAAAATGTGCGTGATGTTGATATTGTTTCGCGCAACGGCGGCGAAGAATTTACGATCATTTTGCCTAAAACTGACCAAGCAGGTGCAGTGTTGTTAGCCGAACGGCTGCGAATTCGCACTGCCGAACATCTTTTTGGCCAAGGCCATATTACGGTCAGCATCGGCGTTGCCACCCTCAACAACAATTGGGATGCCCATACGTTGCACGATCAAGCTGACCAAGCGCTGTATCGGGCCAAAAATTCTGGGCGTAATCTGGTTATCAGCGTCCCTTAATCGTCAGGTTTTTTGCGGTCGTGCTAGAATGGCAAGAGCAACACAACCAAGGAGTGTACTATGCCATCAACTTTGCCGATTATTGGGATACCGTGCGCAACCTATGCCCGCCCACATCCCTATCCCCTCGCTCATGGCAATAACGAAACCTATATTCGGGCAGTTGAAGTTGCAGGTGGCGTGCCGCTCTTGATTCCTTTGGTGCAGCACGAGGCCACGCTGTTAGCGGCATTTCAGGCTGTCGATGGGTTGTTATTCGCTGGCGGCGTTGATCTCGACCCAGCCTACTATAGCGAGGAGCCGCATCCAGCGCTTGGTTCAGTCAACCGCGAACAAGATCGGGTTGAGATGCAGCTTTTGGCTTGGGCCAAGCAATTTCATAAGCCAGTTTTTGCCATTTGCCGTGGCTTTCAGCTGTTGAATGTGGCCTATGGCGGCACGCTCTATCAAGATTTGCCCTCGCAGTATCAGCCAAATCTCAACCATGATGAATCGTTTACCCGCCAACAACGCGATTTGCCAGCCCACGAATTGCGCCTCGCTAATGATTCCAAATTGGCTGAGCTCCTTGGCACAACTCCCTTTGCCGTTAATACGATGCATCATCAAGGGGTCAAAGATCTGGGGACTGAACTGCAGGCAGTTGGTTGGTCGGATGATGGCTTGATTGAAGCTGTCGAAGATCCTCAACGTCCATGGGTTGTTGGCGTGCAGTGCCACCCCGAAGAGTTGGTACGCGGCGAGGATTTGCGCTGGCAGGCAATTTTTAAGGCCTTTGTTGAAGCAGCCAAAGCATCTCGCAACGAGGCGATTCAGGCATGAAACACCAGCCAATTGGCATGTTCGATTCGGGGGTTGGTGGCTTATCGACCTTGCGCGATCTGCGGACACTCTTGCCGTACGAAGATATTATTTACTACGCCGATACTGGCAATTGCCCGTATGGCGGGCGTTCGCACGTAGAAATCGTGGCCTTATCCGAGCGGGTCAGCAATATTTTGCTCGAACGCGGGGTTAAATTGATTGTGGTGGCCTGCAACACTGCGACGCTGCATGCCGTTGATTATTTGCGCGAACACTTTAGGATCAGTTTCGTCGGTATGGAGCCTGGCATCAAGCCCGCGATTGCCCAAACCAAAACTGGCGTGGTTGGTGTGATGGCAACTCAAGCCACCGTCGCAGGTGAACGATTTCAGCGCCTGATTGCCCGTTATGCAGGCGATGTCCAAGTTGTGCCGCAAGCCTGCCCAGGTTTGGTCGAATTAATCGAAGCCGGCGAGTTACAAAGTGAAACAACCCGCGAGGCCGTCGCGCGTTATGTTGCACCATTAATCAAGGCTGGTGCTGATACGATTGTGCTGGGCTGCACCCATTATCCATTTTTGCGCCCGTTGATTGCCGATGTTGCTGGGCCAAACGTTGCCTTGCTTGATACTGGTGCGGCGGTAGCTCGCCAAACCCAACGCCTGCTAGCAGCAGCCGATTTGCTCAACCCACAAACGTCGCAAGGTCGCACCGAATGGCTCACCAGTGGTGATCCAGCTCATTTTGCTAAGATTCGGCAATGTTTAGAAATCGAGTAAGCCTATGACGAGTTTAGATCTCAGGCTCACCCTTTCACGCAGCAGCGTGCCCGCAAACACTGGCGAACAAGTTTTGTATGTTTTGGCCGAGGTGGTTGGTCAAGGCAAAATTAACCAGCGTGCGCCTGTTCATTGTGTGTTGTTGGTTGATTGTTCGCCTTCGATGCGTGTACCAATCGCTGATGCGGCGTTGTTTCGCGAATTAATGCGCCGTGGTGCTGCCCACGAGGTCATGCTCGATGGTGTGCCAGTCTGGAAAATTCGCGATGATTTGATGGATGAGGTACGGCGACGCGCTCAAAGCCCAAGTCGTTGGCTGGGGCAGGCAGTTCGTGGCGCTGCTGAGCGCTTAAATGCCGATGATCAGCTTTCGATCATCGGCTTTGCTGAAAAAGCTCATGCGGTGCTCAAAGCCAAATCGCCAACTGATGTGGTGCGCTTGGAAGGCTCGGTTGCGATTCTCGAACGCGGCGACCTTGGTCGGAGCACACGGCTGGCTCCAGGCTTGCGCAGCACGATCGATCTGCTGGATAGCATGCCTAGCACTGGTTTTTCGCAACGGATCGTCGTGTTAACCGATGGCTTTGTTGAAGATGAGCAACAAGCCTTTGCCTACGCTCGGCATCTGGCCGCTCGCTCAATTCCAGTCTCGACGATTGGACTGGGGGTTGAGTTTCAAGAGCAATTGCTGATGAGTTTTGCTGATCAGAGTGGTGGTCAATCTAGCTTTATCACCGATCCCAGCGACTTACCAAACTTGCTTGATGTAGAGTTTGGCAAGGCTCATGCGATTATCGCTCAAAAGGCGCGGCTGGATTTGCGGCTTGCTCACGATGTACAAATCAAACGAATCTTGCGGATTCGACCAGCCTTGGGTGAAGTGCCAACCCCAGAATTTGAGGCGGGTTCGGGCAGTTTAAGTTTAGGCTCAATCGAACAACGCGCCAAAGCAGCATGGTTGCTTGAACTACGCATCCCCGACCATGTGCCAAATATTTATCGTTTGTTACGACTTTCGTTGCAGGCCGACGATCCCCAAGGCCAAAGTTTGGAGCCAATCAACCGTGATGTCGTGATCGAATATCATCCTAATGCCGATCAAGCGCTTAACCCAGAGCTTGTAGCAATTTTAGAACGGGTGACGGCATGGCGCTTGCAAAATAAAGCCCTTGAGCAAGCGGCCCAAGGCGATCAAGCAGGCGCAACCCGCCAATTGCAGGCCGCAGTCACGCGCTTGGTCGATTTGGGCGAGCATGAATTAGCCAAACAAGCCGCTGCTGTTAGCCAAACGTTGCAAGAAACTGGCCAAATTAACCCTGAACAAACCAAAACTTTGCGCTATGCAACCAGAAGATTGACAGAAGAACGATAATCAGAAACATTCAAGTCATGTTATTCGTCCAAGAACAAGGAATTTTTTGTTGTTCTAGACCTATTCAGAGGAGTTGACCTGTGTCTGAGCCGACTCAACCGATGACTGGTGGAACCCAACCTCTCAATCCGGCCAACCAGCCTGAGGAACACGAACCCTTTGCGATTGGCACTGTGTTGAAGGATGTTTATCGGGTAACCGCCTTGCTGACCGATACTCCAACCTTGCGCGTCTATCGAGTAGCGCTGTTAGAGCCATGGGATCATTGTGCTCGTTGCGGGGCCGCCTTACAAGCGAGCGATCAATTTTGCGAAGAGTGCGGGGCGCAGGTCGAAGAACAAACTGCTCTGTTACAAGAAACTCCGGCGGCGCAGCCAGTTGGCGCAGCTTTGCTTGATGATTTACCCGATGACCCCGCCAGAGCTGCCTTGCCCACTGTGCGCGAGGTCTTTGTGGGTGAAGATTCACGGTTTGCGGTGTTGCCTGATGGCACGAGCTTGGTGCGTTTCGATACCTTGCTGAGCGAACCAAATACCTTTGTTGATCAAACTGATGCTGTCGATATTGGCATTCAGGTAGCTCGTGCCTTAGCTTATTTGCATCGTAATGGCTTGGCGCTGGGCCAATTAACCTTGGCTGATTTGGCTTTGACCAATAAGCGCGAAATCAAACTAGCCGATGCTGGGGCGATTCGCCGTTCGTTGGGCAAAGGAGATCAGCTCGATGATGTCGAGCATTTAGGTTTAGTGCTAGAAAAAATGGCGGGAATTCAGCGCCAAACTCGCCGCCTTGATGATTCGAATAATCCTTCGCCGCTCGATAGTGCCTTTGCCACAATTTTGAGCGATCTCCGTGCCAAGCGCATCACCGATGCTAGCATTTTGGCCCAAACCCTCGAAACCTTGCTGGCCGAACAAGCTACTCCGATCAGTTTACGAGTACGGACTGGCTATGCTACCGATGTTGGCATGATTCGTGATCACAACGAAGATAGCGTGCTGACTTGGGATTTGCGTCTAAATTGGGATGCTAAGCCAGTCAATGTTGGCTTGTATGTGGTAGCTGACGGCATGGGTGGTCACGAAGGCGGCGAGGTCGCCAGTGGTTTGGCGATCACCACCACCGCCCAAACCCTCGTGCCAACCTTGCTCGATCCGCAGTTACATGCTGGGCCAGTTTCGAGCAAGCACCTTGCCGAATTGGTCAAGCAAGCAGCGTTTCAAGCCAATCAAGCGGTTTACGAAGAAAGTGTGCGCCGCAAAAACGATATGGGTACAACTCTGACTATGGCAGTAGTTGTCGGCGATCGAGCGATTGTTGGCAACGTTGGTGATAGCCGTACCTACCTTTATCGCGATGGCAAATTGCAGCGGATCAGCAAAGACCATTCGTTGGTTCAGCGCCTAATCGATATTGGTCAACTTGATCCTGATGATATTTATACCCACCCCCAACGCAACGCCATTCTCAAATCGCTTGGCGATAGCGGCGACCCTGGCACCGACACGTTTGAGGTGCAATTACAGCCTAACGATGCGCTATTTCTCTGCTCTGACGGCATGTGGGAGATGGTGCGAGACCCCAAAATGGCGGCGCTCTTCGCCGAACATGCCAACCCCGCCGATCTCTGCGATGCCTTGATTGAGGCTGGCAATGCTGGCGGCGGCGAAGATAACATCAGCGTGGTGGTGGTGCGTTTTGATGCCCTTCCAATAGTTGAACACTAAGAGGATGGAATAATGACTGAACCTGTAGCACTTTCGGCAGTTTGGAGCCGCGAACCCTTGCCAAGCGGCACAAGCCAAGTTAATTATGTTTTGATTCAAGCCAAACCAAACCATGTTCCGACTGTCCAAGCGGCTCCGCCACTCAACTTCTGTTTGGTGCTTGATCGCTCTGGCTCGATGGCTGGCGATAAAATTCAACATTTGCGCGAAGCTGTGCGCGAAATTGTGGCCAACTTGCGCCCAATCGATGCAGTGAGCATTGTGTTGTTTGATGATACCTTGGAAGTTTTAGTGCCAGCCCGTTTGGCCGACGACCTGCCAGCCTTGCAAAATGCGATCGAATCAATTGACGAGCAAGGTGGCACGGCCATGTCATTGGGCTTGCAGGCAGGCCTTGCCGAGTTGCAAAAATTCCAAGCCGCAGATCGGGTTGGCCGCGTATTGCTCTTGACCGACGGCCAAACCTGGGGCGATGAAGACACTTGCCGCGATTTAGCCAAACAAATTGGCGATTTAGGTGTTTCGATCACGGCACTGGGCTTAGGCACTGAATGGAACGAAGCCTTACTCGACGATTTGGCTACCGCATCCAACGGCGAATCGGATTATATTGCCGACCCCAGCCAAATTAGCAAATATTTTCAACAAACCTTGCAAAGTGCCCAAACTACCACTGTAGTTAATGCCCGTTTGTTATTGCGCTTGCTGCCTGGGGTTACGCCACGAGCGGTTTATCGTGTCCAACCAAGCATCGCCAACCTTGGCTACAAGCCGATTGGTGAGCGCGAAGTCACGGTTAGCATTGGCGAAATTGCTGGCGATGGAGCCAGTGTTTTGGTTGATGTAATGCTGCCAGAGCGTGAAGCAGGCACATTCCGCATCGCCCAAGCCGAATTGCAATACGATGCGCCAGTGCTTGGCATCAAAGAAGGCAAAATTAAAATCGATATTCCCTTGAGCTTTAATCTTGATCCCAAGGCCAGTGTGGTTAATCCGCCAATTATGAACACGGTCGAAAAAGTGACCGCCTTCAAATTGCAAACGCGGGCACTTTCCGAGGCCGAGGCGGGCAATATTGGCAGTGCGACCCAAAAATTACGCGCCGCCGCTACCCGCTTACTCGATTTGGGCGAAACTGAACTAGCGCAAACAATGGAACAAAGCGCTCAACAACTTGAGGCTGGTGGTCAAATCGCAGCCGCTGATCAAAAAGCCCTGCGTTATGCCACCCGCAAACTAACCCAAAAACTTGAAGAGTAATTACAGAGCATAGAACATAGAACATAGATGTAATGGTTTATGAGCTTAACAACCGGTTCTCCTGCGCCCTCACCCCCAACCCCTCTCCCACTGCGGCGGGCGAGGGGAGCACTCGGCTCGCGGTTCCCCCCTCGCCGCGCGTGCGGGAGAAGGGGTTAGGGGGTGAGGGCATGGAGTTCATTACCAACCCAATGAATCATTACACATAGAACATAATGCTTGTTAATCTATGTTCTATGCTCTATGCTCTATGTTCCTATAAAGGAGATCACCAATGGCAGGTGAAGTTCAATTAACTGGTACGTTGGCTCGTCCGGCGTTGCCAGCCTTGCAAACCCAGCAGGTCGTTTATTTGCTGCTGGATATTACGGCAACACCAGCGGTTGCGCATGTTCAAATGCCAGTTAATGTGAGCTTCGTGCTCGATCATAGTGGCTCGATGAAGGGCGACAAAATGCGCTGTGTGCGCGAAGCAACGCAACGCGCCTTGGGCTTGATGGGGCCACAAGATATTGTTTCGGTGGTCATTTTCGACCATCGCCGCGAAACGATCATCAGTGCTCAACCTGTGCGCAACGTCGCTGCCCTGCAAGCCGAAGTTGGCAAAATTAAGGATGCAGGCGGTACAAAAATCGCCCCTGCGCTGGAAGCAGCCTTGAATGAAATTCGTCGCAGCCAAAATGCCAATACGATCAGCCGGATTATTTTGCTGACCGACGGCCAAACCGAGGGTGAACGTGATTGTTTGCGCTTGGCCGAGGAAATTGGCAAAGCCAGCGTGCCATTGACTGCGCTGGGGGTTGGCGATGATTGGAACGAAGATCTGTTGATTGAAATGGCTAATCGTTCAGGTGGCGTTGCCGAATATTTCAGCAATCCCAATGATATCGCCTCGTTCTTCCAAGGTGCAGTTCAGCAAGCGCAATCGGCAGTGGTGCAAAATTCAGCCTTGACCTTGCGCTTTGTGCAGGGAGTTGAGCCACGCGCACTTTGGCAAGTAACCCCATTAATTCAGCAATTGCCCTATCGCCCAATTAGCGATCGGGCGGTTGGCGTGAGTCTTGGCGATATTTCCAAAGACGAACATCGTATGGTACTAATCGAAATGCTGGTTGATCCCAAACAGGCGGGTCAATATCGGCTGGGTCAAATCGAAGTCAACTACGATATTCCTCAAATGCAGGTGGTTGGCGAAAAAGCTCGCTACGATGTGATGTTGAATTTTGTGGCTGATCCGGCGCAGGCAACTGGAGTTGTGCCGCAAGTGATGAATATCGTCGAAAAAGTTAGTGCCCACAAGCTGCAAACTCGCGCCTTAGAAGATTTGGCCGAGGGCAATATTGGCGCAGCCACCCAAAAGCTTCAGGGTGCAGTGACCCGCTTGCTCAACCAAGGCGAAACTGAGCTAGCCCAAACGATGCAACAAGAGATCGAAAATCTGCAAACCAATGGGCAGATGACCTCAGCGGGCCAAAAAACGATCAAATTTGGTACGCGCAAAACCGTGCGGCTCAGCGACTTGGATTTACCAAAAAGTTAGTAACCGCTAAGAACGCCAAGAGCACGAAGAAATCTCTGACATTGATTCTTCGTGCTCTTCGTGGTTTTAGCTACGCCATAGCTTTGCGGCGTTGAGTTGGTAAACTGCGAATGAGCGCCAGTCCAATCAACAAGGCAATCGCAACTGCCGCAACAATTGCTGCATTCATCACTAATGGAAAAGCCGCTTGTTTAACTGCAATTCCGATGAAGGCCCACAACAGCACGCCATTATAGGCAATATCGCGTTGGCGCAAGGTAATGAAGGCCGCCAAACAAACCCCAATCGCCAGCAAAATCACCGTCCAAACTGAATCGCTGAGCGGGCCGCCGCGCCAGCCAGCATCGTAGAGCGCAATTGTGGCATTGGCGATGGTTGCCACCGTGGCCCAACCCAAGTAAATCGAAAATGGCGTATGAATCAGCCAACGATCAGCGCTGCTAGCTTCGGCGCGAATGCTGCTCAACTGGCGATAAATCATAATCAGTGAAACCAACAAACCAACAATTAACACGATTGTGAGCGGGAATTGTAAATAGTGCCAAGCGAAAATCCAAGCGCTATTGAAGCCACATGAGGCCACAAACCACCAGCCAATTTTGGCAACGGCTGGATTATTGGCCTGCTTGGGCAATGCTTGATAAATTGCGAAGGCGCTGAGGCCCAAATAAATCAAGCCCCAAATGCTGAAAACATAGCCCGCTGGCACGAAACGCACCGGAAACGAATCGGAGATCGTGCCAGTATCAAGCCCGTTGATCGGCAAAATATTGGCTAAGGCATTGACCACAATTGTTGCGATAATCGCTGCCACATTGGCAAAGCGCAAAACCTTGCTGTTCATCAGAGACTCCTTATTTTGACTGAAATTCTGCTTGCTCTGATCGCTTTAACGCAAAGATCGGGCCAATGGATGGATATTGGCATCCCCCGCTGAGTGGAGTATAATAGCGCTATGAATATGATTGTGACAAGTGCAACAATGCCTAGCGATGTAGAACTAGCGGCACTCAGTGCGGCAGTTGTCAGTGTGTTGGCCGAAGTTGTAGCCGAGCCAGCGATCACTCTAGCGCCCAATACCTGGCAAGCCTCAGCCAAGCTTTCACGCCAAGGGCTGCGGCCAGCCCGCACTGGTGTTCGGCCACGCTGGGCCACCATCGAACGTTTACGCCGACGAGCAGCTGGCGGCTTTTACGGCATTACGGGACTCTAATTTCGCATACGGCAATGATTAACGTAAGACTTGCCATAGCACAACGGAGTTGCAACGGCATATGAGTTTCGATACAGTGCTGATCGCCAATCGCGGCGAGATTGCCCTGCGCGTGATGCGGGCATGCAAGGAATTAGGTTTACGCACCGTCGCCGTCTACTCAGAAGCGGATCGCGATTCGCTCCACGTCCGTTATGCCGACGATGCCTTTTTGATCGGTCCCCCTCCAGCAGTCCAAAGTTATTTGCAAACTGAAACAATCCTCGATGTCGCTCGGCGCAGTGGCGCTGGTGCGATTCACCCTGGCTACGGCTTTCTCTCAGAAAATACCGATTTTGTGCGCACTTGCGATGCGGCTGGCATTGCCTTTATTGGTCCAACCGCTGATGCCATGGATTTGATGGGCGGTAAAATTCACGCTCGTCAAGTGGCTTTACGCGCCCATGTCCCGCTGGTGCCAGGCACAACCGAGGCGGTTGAAAGTGTTGCCGAAGCTCTCGAACTTGGCGAACAATATGGCTACCCAATTGCCATCAAAGCTAGCGCAGGCGGCGGTGGCCGTGGTTTGAAGGTCGCCTACCAGCCTGAAGAAGTTGAATTTGCCTTCGAAAGCGCTCGTCGCGAGGCCGAAGCCGCTTTCAAAAACGGCGAATTGTTTGTTGAAAAATATGTGCTCGATCCACGCCACATTGAAATTCAGATTCTGGCTGATCAATATGGCAATGTGGTTTATTTGGGTGAGCGCGATTGTTCGGTGCAGCGCCGCCACCAAAAATTGATTGAAGAAACCCCATCGCCAGCAGTCTCGCCCGAATTGCGGCGCACCATGGGCGAATGTGCCCTGCGTTTATGCCACGAAACGGGCTATGTTGGCGCTGGCACCTTGGAGTTTTTGCTAGCTCCCGATGGTCAATTCTATTTCCTCGAAATGAACACGCGGATTCAAGTTGAGCATACTGTGACCGAAATGGTTACTGGCATCGATTTGGTACAAGCCCAACTACGCATCGCTCAAGGCGAAAAGCTTTGGTTTACCCAAGAGGAAATTCAGTTCCGTGGTCATGCAATTCAATGTCGGATCAATGCTGAGGATGCAGCGGCGGGTTTTCGCCCAGCACTTGGCACGATCAGCGCCTACAACGAACCCAAAGGCTATGGTGTGCGGGTCGATGCTGGGGTTGAGCAAGGCACAACCATCCCACCATATTACGATTCGATGCTAGCCAAATTGGTGACATGGGGGGCAACTCGCGGCGAAGCTTTGCAACGCATGCGTCGCGCCCTCAACGATTACACGATCGAAGGCATTACCACGGTAATTCCTTTTCATAAATTGGCTTTGGCCGAGCCAGCTTTTGAGCATGGCGATGTCACGGTGAGCTTTATTCCACGCTATTTGGAAGAAAAACTCAAGCAATTGCCAAGCGCTACGCCGAGCACTGCCGAGCCAGCCGCCGAGCAACCCAGCCGCGAATTAATGGTTGAGGTCAATGGGCGACGCTTTGCCGTGCGCGTTACTGGCGAAGGCTTGAATGATCCAATTGCTAGCAACAAAACCGCTGCTCCAACTCGCCATCGCGCTGCCAACAAAAAGCGCGAAGTTGCGACAGATCCCAATGCAGTGATTTGCCCAATTCAAGGTACAATTGTGGCGATTAAAACCAGCGTTGGCGCGGCGGTTGAGGCTGGCCAAGTGGTGTTTGTCGTCGAAGCAATGAAGATGGAGAACGAAATCGCAACCCCACGGGCTGGTACAATTGCTACAATCAATGCCGAGATTGGTAAAAGCATTGAGGCTGGCAGCGTGCTAGCAACACTCGAAGCATAGTAACTATAACCGCGAAGAGCGCGAAGCACACGAATAGGGATCAGGGGTCGGGGGTTAGGGATCGGGAGATTGAATCCGAATCATCAATATCGATCATCTGGTTCTAAAAAGCATTCGCGCTCTTCGTGTCCTTCGTGGTTAAACAAAAACGTTAAGGAGCAAGCGTGAGAGATGGGTCATAGACGCATCTCCGACACTTGAATCGTAACCACAGCTTGATATTTTGGAGGCATGTGTGGCTAATCGTAAGAAAGTAACCATCATCGGGGCTGGATTTGTTGGCTCAACCTGTGCACACTGGTTGGCAAGCAAAGAACTCGCCGATGTTGTTTTAGTCGATATTGTTGAGGGCATTCCTCAAGGCAAAGGCTTGGATTTACTCCAATCAGGGCCAGTTGAAGGCTTTGATGTCAGCGTGATCGGCACCAACAGCTATGAAGAAACCACCGATTCAGATGTGGTGATTTTGACCTCAGGTGCTCCTCGCAAACCAGGCATGACCCGCGAAGATTTGCTCAAAATCAACGCTGAAATTACCAAATCAAACATTGAAAAAGTTGCCAAAACCTCGCCCAACGCTTGTATTATCGTGGTTAACAACCCAATGGATACAATGACCTACCTCGCCCGTGTGGCTTCAGGCTTCCCCAAAGAACGCGTGATGGGTCAAGGCGGCGTATTGGATGCTGCTCGCTATCGCACCTTCTTGGCCCAAGAACTGAATGTCTCAGTTGAAGATATTCAAGCCATGTTGATGGGCGGTCACGGCGATGAAATGGTTCCATTGCCACGCTACACCACGGTTTCAGGGATTCCTGTAACCGAATTTATCAGCGCTGAACGCTTGAACCAAATTGTCGAACGCACCAAAAAGGGCGGCGGCGAAATCGTTTCATTGCTCAAAACTGGCTCAGCTTATTATGCTCCAGCCGCTGCTACCATCCAAATGGTCGAAGCGATTTTGAAGGATAAGAAGCGCGTTCTGCCAGCTGCCGCTTACCTCGAAGGCGAATATGGCATTAACGATCTCTACTTCGGCGTACCAGTTGTCTTGGGTGCTGGTGGCGTTGAAAAGATTCTCGAATTGCCATTGAGCGATGACGAAAAGGCTTTGATGGCCAAATCAGCCGAGTTGGTTCGCAGCTCAGTCGATACCTTACGCACCTTGATCGATTTCTAATTGATCGTTTGGTTGCAAGCAGCGCTGTGGTTTTGGCCACAGCGCCCTTTTTTAAACGATGACACTTGAAACTGCCCAAAATGCCCGTTTGCGTGGCGATTATGCTAGCGCTATGCAAATTCTGAACCAACTACTTGCCGCTGACCAAGCCAATCTGGCGGCGCTGGTTGAGCGTGGGCGCGTGTATGCCGAATTGAATGACCGTGAACAAGCTCAAGCCCATTTTGACCACGTTTCGTTTGCCGACCCCGAGGGTGAGCTAGGTGATGCAGCGCGAACTGAATTATTGCGTTTGCTGGCTCCCCCAAAAATCCTGTTTGCCCCACGCCGCACCCAACCTTCCGAACCTAAAACCCCGCCCAACCCATGGGCTTTGCGCTTAGTATTAGTTTTAGTGTTAATCAGCCTGATTTGCTCAATCGCTGGCATCGGCCTGACCCGCAAGAACGTGCAGCAACGCTTTATTCAAGTGACACCGACGGTTGGCAAAAGTATGAAGTATCAGACATGAAAGAGCGTCAAAAGGCAAAAGTCGAAAGGGCGCATTGGTGGTGTGGTTCCCCTCGCCCGCCGCAGTGGGAGAGGAGCATGGGCTTACGGGGTAGGTTTTTAAGCATAGCGAGATCCGCCACGATCTATCGGGTATGATACGAGTGTCGAATTCAGGATCACAGGAGGGTCTATGGCGGGTCATTGCGGATTATCGCCATGGGAAGCCGCCGTGTCAAGCGCTTTTCCCCACTGAAGTCGCGCGTTTGCCCGTGGCCTTGCGTGGTGGAGTTTGGGGATTGTCCACACCTGCGGCGGTGGACAACGCACGATTGCGACATAGTTGACTCTGCTGGTTAATACGTCGAACAGCGCCTGTATGAATGGTGTTTCGATGCTTCGCACAAAGCCGACGACTAGCGTCAAATGCTCGATGTGACCACCTGCTTTGCCATGCTCCTGCGTGGGTATTCCGCTTGTAGACCGAAATCTAGCTCGCCCTGACCCTCGATGCGACCCCACTACGCGATCGCTTCACCGGTTTGACCATCATGGACAATCCTGTCCGCCAGCCAAAAACAGGCCTGGAATCCGCTATGGGTGCAGCTGCTGGCCCTGATCCAGCCCGCCATCCTTGCTGGCTGAACGGTGCTGGTGCTGACTGATCGCGGCCTGTGGTCATCGACCACCTATCACGCGATTCAGTCCTACGACTGGCATCTGTTGATGCGCATTACCCGCCATCGCACGGTGCGGCTCCCGGGTCAGTGGGAACAACCCGTTGGAGCGCTGCGGAAACAACCTGTTGCAGACACTGGGCAGCAGCAAAATCTCCGTATACTATGAGCACGATCTGATTCTAGCCTGAAAGGGTGCTGCAATGAAGCGCTGGCAAAGCGATGGGATTCTTTTGTTGATTGTGATGCTTTGGGGCAGCACATTTTTTGTGGTTCGCGATGCCACTGATCATTGGCCGCCGTTGGCCTTTGTGGCACTGCGCTTTGGCTTAGCAACCTTAGTTCTGCTGCCATGGGCGATTAAATCGTTCAGTCAATGGACGCGCACCGACTGGCAAGCAGGTTTGATTACTGGTGGTTTGCTGTGTGTTGGGTACATCACCCAAACCATTGGCATTAGCATGACCACCGCCTCACGCGCTGGCTTCGTTACCGGTTTGAACGTGATTTTTGTGCCCTTGATGGGTGCAGTGCTGTGGCGCACCAAAGTCAGCGCCAAAGTTTGGGCTGGAGTTGTGCTGGCGGTCGCTGGTTTATATGTACTTTCGATTGACCCTGCGGCCCAAGCTGGCTCGCAACCAGTTTCGTTGTGGGGCGATTTCTTGGTGTTTATTTGTGCTGTGACCTTTGCTGGCCACATTCTGGCGATTGGCCACTGGACCAAACAGGCCTCGCCGATTGCCATGAACTTGATTCAAGTGGCTGTGGTCGCTGTCGTCGCTGGAATTGGCAGCTTGTTGTTTGAAACTGTACCCGCCTTGCCCGCCGACGTTTTTTGGGCTGGAGCCTATTTGGGCATCATTTGTACGGCGGTGTTGCTGGCGATTCAGATTATCGTACAGCGCTATGCCTCGCCAACCCGCACCGCCCTGATTTTCGTGCTAGAGCCAGTCTTTGCGGCGCTGTTTGCCTCGACCTTCGGCAACGAAACTATTTCATCAACCTTTGTTTGGGGCGGTTTATTAATGATGATCGGGATTGTAATTGCCGAATTACCACCACTAGCACTATTTAAAAAGCAGGAGCCTAATGAAACAGTTTGAGGCGATTTTATTCGATTGTGATGGGGTATTGGTCGATAGCGAGCCTGTCAGTATGCGAGCATTGGATGTTTTTCTGGCTCGCTATAACAAAACCTGTGCAGCCGATTGGGGCCATCGCATGGTTGGTCGTCGCGCTTTCGATAATGCCAAAATGTTGGTCGAGAGCTTCGATTTGCCGTTAAGCATCGAGCAAACGATTACTGAGCATCGCCAATTGATTTTCGAACTGGTTGAGCACGAAGCCGAAGCCATGCCCTATGCTGATCAAATTATTCGTTGGCTTAATCAACAGCAATTCCCGATTGCGGTTGCAACCTCGTCGCCGCGCCCATATTTGAGCATGGTGTTGCGCAAATTTGGCTGGAGCGATTGTTTTGGGGCGACGGTAACGGGTGAGGAAGTTGCCAATGGCAAACCAGCGCCCGATATTTTTCTGCGGGCTGCCGAATTGTTGGGAGCCAGCGCTCAGGCCAGCCTTGTGCTGGAAGATGCGCCCCAAGGAGTGCAAGCCGGCTTGGCAGCGGGAGCAACCGTGTATGCCGTGCCCAATAGTGTCACCAAATATTTAGAATTTCCGGCAGCAGTCTGGCAATATGCCAGTTTAGCCGAGGTTTTGACTGAACTGCAAGCTAATGCCTAATCGGCCAAGCCAGAACGCCGTTGTTCTGGCTTAGCCTAGTGATTAAGCACTCGATCAATGCCACTTTGCAAACTGCTACATGTGGCAATATCGCCAAGATCAATCCCCAGCCCAACGATGGTTTGGGCAACATCGGGGCGCACGCCAACCAACATCAAACGACAACCAAGCAAATGTGCTGCACGCAGTAGGTGCAGCAAGCTTTGGCCAACTTGAGTATCGATCACTGGTACAGCGGTAATATCGAGCAATAAATATTTTGCCCGTCGCTCTTGAATTGCTTCCAAGGCACGGGCTTGAGCCTGTTGAATCCGTTGTTGATCCAATGCCCCAACCAAGGGCATGACCAAAGCGTGGCTAGTTAATGGCAAAATTGGCGTGCTCATTTCAGCAATCACTTGAGCTTGCTGCTGAATCATGAACAATTGGTGTTCGATTTGGCTACGGGCGGCTTCGGCTTCTTCACGGGCAGTTTGAGCAACAACATATTCATTGGCCAAATCGTTAGTATTTTGCTCAAGGGTTTGGGCCATTTGATCGAAACTGCGCCCAAGCATGCCAATTTCATCATTCAGCCGCAGCCCTGCTCGCGCCGAAAGATCGCCACTGGATAGGCGTTCAGCACTGGTTTGTAATTTCTGAATCGGCTTGATCAGCCAACGTGGGAAGCGCCATGAGGTCAACAAGGCCAGCAACACAATCACGCTCGAAATAACTGTTAGGCGCATAATTGCTTGCTGACCTGCCAAATCTAGCTCGGCGCTGCTCGCCTGCGAAGCATGGTTTTTAACTTCGGCCAGATCATAGGACTGATCAGTCAATAGTTGAATATTGTTTTGGGCGGCCTCAAAGGTTTTGACTGCTGCTTGGGTATCGTTGATCGAGCCTTCGTTGACCGCAATTTCTACGCTGCTGAAGCCACGCACATAATCGCGCCAAGCTTCGCGCCAAACCTGTGCTTGAGTTTGATCAAGTTCACTGCTAGCTGCATCTTCAAATTCTTTGATCGCCTTGCCTAGCTCGAAACTGGCTGCATGCCACTGCTGCAATGGAGCATCTTGAGCGATAATATTGCCAGCATTAAGCAAAAAATCTTTTTCATAGCGCCGACATTGCAAGGCATGGATTGAAATTTCGCTGGCTAAAATGCTCATGGCGCGGTCGTTGGCCGCAGCCCGTGAGGTACGACGAATCGATTGCAGAGTAAAGAAGGCCAAAAGCGCAACCGCTAGCACCAACACGCTCAGGCTGCCAAGCGCCAAAAATAAACGCTGCCGAAAACCCATTGTTTTGAACAAACCAAAAGCTTGCATGAACCATACCTCAGCCAATTCTCAACCGACTAATAGCGCCGTTTAGGCAGATCTTGGTCGGCAGTTGCTTGGCGAAAAATTCCTTCGTTCGATTTAACCCAGCGTTCAAATGGCTCGCCGTTGACAATTTTTAGGGCAGTTTCAAAAAATTGTGGCCCAAGCAGCGGGTTACACTCAACCGTGACATTCAAATCGCCAGCAATCATAGCCTTGAAGGCATCTTCAACTGCATCAATCGAGACAATTTTGACCTCAACTCCAGGCTTGATGCCTAATTCTTTGAGCAATTCAATCGCCCCCAAGGCCATATCATCGTTATGGGCATAAATCGCATCAAAATCAGTGCCATATTGCTTAATCAGGCCTTGTAAGACGGTTTTGCCTTGAGCACGGGTAAAATCGCCACTTTTTGAGACCAAAACCTGCATTTCGGGATATTTTTTCAAGCAATTATGAAAGCCAGTTTTGCGATCACGGGCGGGAGCCGAGCCAACCGTGCCTTCTAGCTCAATAATTGTGCCTTTTTGATCGAGCAATTGGGCCATTTCTTCGCAAGCGCGTTCGCCTTCTAGCACAAAATCCGAGCCAATAAAGGCAGTAATTAATTCGTCGGGCACATTGGCCGTGCGATCGACCACAATGATTGGGATGCCAGCGGCCTTGGCTTCAGCAAAAACCGCATCCCAGCCATCAGCAACAATTGGCGAAACCCCAATCAGATCAACTTTTTGGGTGATGAATGAACGAATTGCATTAATTTGGTTGATTTGTTCCTGTTGGGCATCGGCAAAGCGTAAGTCAACGCCTAAATCTTGAGCACTTTCTTGGATCGAGAGGGTATTGGCGGTGCGCCAGCGGCTTTCAGCACCGATCTGCGAATAGCCAATCACCAAATCGGCATAGGTTTTAGGAGTTTTGTTAGCAGTTACCGGTTGGCTAGCTTCGCTTGAGCCACAAGCCACCAAGCTTAACAGTGTTACCAAAATTAATAAACGTTTGATCAATGCATGCTGTGACATAGGGTACGCTCCGATGGACACTATGTACACTCACTCTCATGTGATGCTGCGTTGGCTATCCTAGCACAGCCAATTCGCCCGACTCAATAGGCCAAATCGCTAAACTCGCTAGGTATAGCCTTCGATGCAATGGGGGATTAACAAGTGGTAACAGCTTAACCCTCTTGCAGATCGATGGCTTTAAGGTAGAGTAGACACAGCAATGGCTTAGATCGATCTGGAGGAGCTATGTCGGATACAGCCCATGTTGTTTTGATCAGCACCAGTAATGCTGATGAGGCCCGCACGTTGGCCCGCGCCTTGGTTACTGAACGGCTGGCCGCCAGTGTCAATATTTTGCCCCAAATAAGCTCGATTTATCATTGGGATGGAGTGCTCAAGGAAGAGTCGGAAATCTTGTTGATTGTGCGAACTAGGGCCGATGCCTTGGGCAGTTTGATCGAGCGCGTCGAACAATTGCACTCCTATTCGCTGCCCGAAATTATTGCCTTGCCAATTGTTGATGGCTCGCAACGCTTTCTAAACTGGATTTTGAGCGAAGTCATGACCAATGAGGATGCCTAATGCAACGTATTTTAATTGTTGATGATGAACCAAGTGTGGTCGATGTAGTACGTTCGCGCTTTGAGCGCGAAGGCTTTGCAGTGGGCGAAACTGGCTCAGGCGAAGATGCCTTGGTACGCTTGCGCAACGAAACCTATGATCTATTGATTTTGGATATTGGCTTGCCTGGAATCGATGGCTTTGGGGTGTTACGCCAAATGCGAGCCGAAGGCTTTGAGCAACCAGTCATTATGCTAACTGCCCGTGCCGATGAGGTTGATCGGGTCGTCGGTTTGGAGTTGGGCGCTGACGATTATGTGGTGAAACCATTCTCCCCTCGCGAACTAGTAGCCCGAGTACGGGCATTGTTGCGGCGTACTGCCGAGGCTAGCCGTTTGCGCCAACAGATTGGTGATGCCGCGCCAACTTCAAGTGGCTTGCAGCTTGATAATGCTCGTCGCCGCGCTACCTTCCGCGATGTGCAATTAACCTTGCGTCCCAAAGAATTCGATTTATTGGCCTATTTGGCTTCGCACCCAGGCCAAGTATTTACCCGTGAAGTGTTGCTAGGACAAGTTTGGGGCTACGATGAATATGTTGATGCCCGCACCGTCGATGTGCATATTCGGCGCTTACGCTCGAAATTAAGCGAGATCGATGCTGAATCGAATTTGATTCAGACTGAATGGGGTATTGGTTATCGCTTTATCGAAGGCTAAAATTCTTGCCCCTCTCCCACAACAAGTAGGAGAGGGGTATTTCGATTCAATTAGGGCTGGCAATATTCAGCATTTTGGGTGACGCTCTCAACTTTAACCGTGGTTTTAGCCCACACCACAAATTCGCTTAAACCAACTTCGCTAGCCTGATTGCCCCAATCGTAGGTGTAGCCTAGGCGTGTCCAAGGGTAGCCATTCTTGGGATCATACGAGAGGCTGCGTTGGAGATTGAACCAATCGCGGCTAAATTCATAATCTTGTTGCGAAGAGAAGGCGCTTGGCTCAGGCATTTCGAGTTGGGCAATGCTATCGCTAATTTCAGGGTCGGGGCTGGGCCGAAACAGATCTTCGGCTGGAACCCACAAATGCACAATCCGATTTTTGCCGTTGTTGGCAGGCAAGCCCAGCAATTGCTCCAAACGTAACGTCAATGGTACATCGCTAGTTGGGACGTAGGCTTTGCAGAAGTTTTGCATTTCGGGCACGGCGGTCACCCAAGTTTCGCGGGTGGTCGTGGTTTCTTGGCCTACCAAACTATCGTAACCATTCCACGATGTCCAAGTTGCCACCAACACTCGGCCTGTTGCTTCATCCCACACGAGGTTGCTATTGCTGGGATCGACGATCGTCAGCTTATCTGAGATTTCGCTGGGTTCGGCAATTTCGGCATCGCTGACTGCTGCCCGAAAGCGCCGTTCAAGTTCGGCTTGCTCTGGCGTAAAGGTGGCAGTTGGGGAGGCCTCAGTGGTTGCAGTCGTAGCAGGCGGATTGGTCGCGGCAACGGTTGGCTCACTTGTAGCAACTGGAACCTCGGTTGGTGCGGTTGTGGCGGTGGCGGTTGGCGGTGGCACAGTTGCTAAGGCAATTGTCCGATCCTCGGTTGTGCTTGCCCCACAGGCTGCCAAGATTGGCAAGATCAAGCCAACTGCTTGAAATTTCGCCCAGCGGCGTGCCCATAAACCTTGAGCCATGTGCATACTCCTTCCTAAAACAAGAATCCCAAATCAATTGACCCAAGTGCAAAAAAACATAGTGGGTCAATCAAACAAGAGCATAGCGAGCTGCTGGGTAGCTGCAAGGAAGGGTCTAACAATCCACAGCATCTTACATTGGCTAGTATACAGATCTGTCAAGACGATTGGCGTTGTTTGATTAGCTCAATCATGGCGGCGGCGCTTGGTTCTGAGCTTGCCGCTAAACCTGCGATTACGCCTTGTTGGTTGGCTTGCGGCTGATTTTGGCTAACTTTCCATTTGCCGAGCAAGCGGGTAATTGGAATCGCAATACCAACAATCGCTTTGAGCAGGGCTTCGGTATAGTCGTGTGGTGCATCAGCAACCTGCCACTGATGCTCAAAACTGGCTTCGTTGTGGTTGGTCAGCCGCTCAAGCTGTTGGCGCAACCATTGTGGGTCGTCGATCACCTGCAAAGGGCCATAGGCGTGGGCCACAGCATAATTCCAAGTTGGCACAACCTTACCAGTTTGAGCTTTGCTGGCATACCAACTTGGCGTGATATAGCTATCAGTTCCATGAAAAATCGCCAAAACTTCCTGTTGCGAATGCTGCTCCTGCCACATGCGGTTAGCCCGCGCCACATGGCCATAGAGTGTGCCAAATTCACCCGCTTGAGGATCGAGGTACAACGGAATATGGTTAGCATTGATGCCTTCAGCGCCAATCGTAATAATCGTCGCCAAAGGTTGGCGTTGGATTAATTCATGCAATACATCGGGATTTGGCTCGGCAAAATGTTTGGGAATATACATGATTATGCCTCTTTCAATGTTTGGAGCATATTGGCATCGCGCAGCAAAAGCCAGCCATGGGCATGTTTTTGCCATAACGAAAAGCTATCACCAGTTCGTACAAGCGGCGGTTTGCCATGCTGCGGCTGAATCTGCACCCGCAACTGATTCCAGCAGGTTGCCCATTTGCCATTAAGTTTAATTTCTTGAATTTCAAAATCGATTTTGAGTTTGAATTGACTCAAGCCAGCAGAAGCAGCTATAAAGGCTGGCTTGCCGCGCATCGGCGCTTGACCAGCTACCAAAAAAATTACATCATCATCCAACAAGGGCAAAATCTTGCTTACCTCGCCAGCTTCGGTCGCCTGAATCCAGGTTGTGACCAATTCGCGCAGGATCATCTGATCGTCGAGCATCGCTTCCTCCTTGATTACGCCAATTATGCCAATGAAACTCAGCTGATTGTACCGCCCAACGACTGAACATTGCAGTGTTAAACAATTTGCATTCTTGCAAGGGTAGGTTTTTAATAATGATTGGGTAGAATTTGCCGTTGATTGGTCAGCCCTCACCCCCTAGCCCCCTCTCCCGCCGCCGTGGGAGAGGGGTTGGGTGAGGGCTGACCAAACCTATTCTGTAAGCCCGCCTCAAGGCGGGGACCGAAGGGTGTTTTCATCCCCCTGCACCCCCTAAATGACAATAAATGGAGAGGTATAGAATCATAATCAAGCAGAAATTAATTATTTCTAGCCAGCAACCATGTGATCGAGATTGATTATGTCATCGAATTATGCTTAAACAAGTAAGCCAGTTGATTAGTCTCAACTGGCTTGAACCATGGCCGATCAATTAATTTTAGAGTTGCTGGACAATCGCAATTGCAAAGCCATCGTAGCCTTTGCTGCCCACAGTTTGCAGGGCTGTCGCCGTCAGCTTGGAGTTCGAAGCTAAATCATCAAACAACTGGCGGGTTCCTTGAATCGCTGGGTCTGGATTGCTGGGATCGATGACTGCACCGTTGCGCACCACATTATCGCCAATAATCACCGTGCCAACATGGGCAAATTTGAGTGCCCAAGCCAAATAGTGCGGGTTATTGGGCTTGTCAGCATCAATAAAAATCAGATCGAATGGCTCAATCTTTTCTTCGGCCAACTGAGCTAAACTATCGAGCGCTGCGCCAACCCGAACTTCAACCTTTTGGCTCAGGCCTGCCTTAACGATATTGGCTTTGGCAACCTCAGCGTGATGCGGCTCATATTCCAAGGTAATCAATTTGCCATTGGCTGGCAAAGCGCGAGCCAACCAAATTGAGCTATAACCACCCAGCGTGCCAATCTCTAAAATGCGTTTAGCCCCACACATCAGCGCAAACAGATGCAGCAATTTGCCTTGATTGGGTGCAACATTGATTGGTGGTAAGCCAGCGTCGGCACTAGCCTGCAAGGCTGCATCCAAGGCTGGGTCAGCTTGGACTAATCGATCGGAAATATACTGATCAACCGCATCCCACATTGTTTGATTCATCGATTCCTCCTAAACCGTGCTAGACCCGTTCGAGTTTGGCGAAGGCGGCTAAGAGCTTTTTCACACCTTTGCCTGGAAACGCCACCGTGACTTCTTCGTCGTCGCCGACCATTTTGCTGCTGACCACCACACCCTCGCCGAAGTTGGCGTGGCGCACTTTATCGCCAGCGCTATAACTGGCGGCGCTTGGCTCACGTTCGGGGCGTTTTGGCCGCACTGGGCCACTCGCGCCGCTCCACATGCTGCTGGTGCTTGGTTGCGTGCCCCGCGTGCGTTGCGGCGGATTGCTTTGCCATTGGGTCGCCGCATGAACTGGCATCTGTTTGACTTCACGGGTGGGCGTGCGCTGCAGCAAATCTTTGGGAATATCGCCCAAAAAGCGCGAAGGAATCGTGATATCGGTGCGACCCCAAGTTGCCCGTTTGAAAGCATAGAGCATGTACAGCCGTTGTTTGGCGCGAGTTGTCCCAACATACAGCAAGCGCCGTTCTTCCTCGATGCTTTCAGGATCATCGACTGAGCGTCCGTGCGGCAACAAGCCTTCTTCTAAGCCTGCTAAAAATACCACCGGGTACTCTAAACCCTTGGCTTGGTGCAGCGTAATCAGGGTCACACCAGGCTCGCGCTCTTTGTTGGAATCAAGGCTATCTACATCGCTAACCAAGGCGACTTCTTCTAAAAAGCGCGGCAATTGATCTTCGGTAGGCAGGGCCAGATATTCCATACTAACGTTTTGCAATTCGAGAATATTTTCCCAACGCTCTGCGCCTTCTTCTTCGCCATATTCGGCTACCAGCAACTCTTGCAAGGGCACACGCTCAAGCAAGCGCTGAATCAACTCGCCGAGCATCAAATCGTGGCGCAAATCGCGTAGGCCAGCGACCAATTTTTGAAACTGCTCAACGGCGTTGCGTGCTCGCCCGCTGATCGGCGGGCTTTGGGCTTCATTGGTAGCTAGCAGTTCGAGGGCATCCCAAATTGAGACATCAAGATTGCGTGCCCATTGCAATAGCTCTTGCTGGGTGCGATCGCCGATGCTGCGGCCTGGCACGTTGATCACCCGTAGCAAACTAACTTCATCGTGGGGATTATGGATAATTCGCAGATATGCCACAATATCTTTGATTTCTTTGCGTTCGTAGAAGCGCGTGCCGCCGACCAATCGATAGCGCAGGTTGCGGCTGATCATGGCTTCTTCAAAGGCGCGGGATTGGGCGTTGGTGCGATACATCACAGCAAAATCATCGAGTGAGCGGCCTTCGCGGCCCCGAATGCGCATAATTTCATCGGCCACCCACCGCGCTTCTTCATTGTGATCATAGGCCTCGACCAACGAAACCAACTCGCCATCCTGCTGATCAGTCCAGATTTTGGTGGTATGGCGACGATCATAAGCTGCATCGATGATCGATTGGGCGACATCAAGAATTGGTTGGGTGGAACGGTAATTTTGCTCTAGTGGAATAATTTGGACATCGGGGTGCGCCTCTTCAAATTCGCGCACATTCGCCAACCGCGCCCCACGCCAAGCATAAATTGATTGCTGAATATCGCCGATCAAAAAGTAGTTGTTATGGCCAGCGCCAACCTGATTGATCAGCGAAAATTGCACCCGATTGGTATCTTGAACCTCATCAACCATCACATGCACATAGCGTTCGGCATACCGCGCCAGCACATCGAGATGATATTCAAATAAATTCACGGTTTTGAGCAGCAGGTCGTCAAAATCGAGAGCATTATTGGCTAGCAATTGTTTTTCGTAGCGCTCATAACAGCGCAAGACAATTTCATCAAAATAGCTGCTAACGCTGCGGGCAAACTCAGCTACCCCAATCATCTCGTTTTTGGCAGCGGAGATGCGGGCATGAATTGAACGCGGATTATATTGCTTCTCGCTTAAATCCAATTCGCGCAAAATCTGCTTCATTACCCGTTGCTGATCATCGGCATCATAGACCACAAAATCGTTGGCGCGTTGCAGATGCTGAATATCGCGGCGCAACCAACGAGCGCAAATTGAGTGGAATGTGCCCATCATTACATCGTGCGCCCGACTTTCGCCAATCAAATTTCCAAGCCGTTCGCGCATTTCGCGGGCAGCCTTGTTGGTAAAGGTGACGGCTAAAATGTTATAGGGGCGCACCCCAACTTCATTAATTAAATAGGCAATCCGATGAGTCAGCACGCGGGTCTTGCCCGAGCCTGGGCCAGCCAGCACCAACACTGGCCCATGAATCGCTTGGACTGCGCGTTGTTGTTGGGCGTTCAACCCAATCAGCAGCGGGTGAGTCATTGATCTAGTCCTTATTGTGACGGTCGATAACCGTGATGTTTAGTATGTTGCTCTCTCTATTGTACCCGTTCCGGCGCTGAGGTGGAACAGGTGAGCGACAGCAAAAAATGATTGGCGATAGCAAAGCCCTAGGTAGCCTGATTTAGCTTAGATTTGCTAGTTTTGCGTTGCAACAGGTTGCGCCAATACCAACGGCGAGGCCGTGTAATATCCAACGAGCGGCGCAAGCCTTCACTGGTGAGCGTAAAACCAACCAATAGTAATACCATCAACAGCCCAGCAAAAATTGAAACCCACGGTGCACGGCTATATTGGCCAAAAAAGTCGGAAAGCATCTGACCAAGTTCAGGCTGACCAGCTTTTTGCTTGACAATATCGGGTAAGGGGCTATCGGTGGTTTTATCAGTGTAAATATAACTACCGCCGATGTAATAGCCCAAATAGCCAAGTTCAGCCACAATCAAGGTGACGGCGGTTAATTCGCTAGCAAGCAACATTGGCAGCAACGGCCAAACTTGGGGCAAAATATAGCGCCGCGTAATTTGCCAGCGATTCAGGCCAATTGCCTGAGCGCTTTCCAAGTAGGGCGCATGCAAAATCTTTTGCACATAGCCTTGCACCACGCTGGCACTATTAACCCAACCAGTCATACATAAGGCAACAATAAACGCCGCCAAACCTGCATTATTGGCAGTGATCGGCGTAACCCCTTGATAGACAATTACGGCACTGCCGCCAGTCCAAATCAAATACCCTAAGGCTACAATCAAAATTGGCAAGGCGCTGGTGATGGTAGTAATCGTATCCAACCAACTTGCCACGTGTGGCCCCAAAAAGCCAACCACTCCGCCAACCACCAAACCAAGTAGCAAGCGCACCGCCGCGATAATTACACAGAGCACTAAAGTTGGTCGAACCGCCCATAACAGCCGACTCAATAAATCGCGGCTAATATCATCGAAGCCCAAGGGATATTCGGGATGGCTGAAGGGGGGCAAGGCTTGCATCGGCGGGCCGCCGTAGAGTTGGCCCTCATAGCGAAAGGCGCGATGTTCCTCGGCTGGAGCATGCGGGGCAAGGCTAGGGCCGAAGATCGCAATCAGCAGCATCAAGCCAACAATGCTTAAACCAAAGGTCAGTGGTAGATTTTTAACCATTAGCCTCTCCCTGCGCTAGCTTGCCGCCCAAGTGGGTTGATCCATAAGCTCAGCATTGAGGCTAACAAATCCACCAAAATCAAAATTGCGCCAGTCATAGCCAGCAGCAAAGCCAAAATCAATGGGTTGAAAAAAGTAATTGAGCGCGAATTAGTCAGTGTATTGAATAGCATCCAACCTGTACCGCGCCAATCGAACAAGGCTTCGACCAAAATTAAGCTACCAACCACCATCTGTAAGCCACGGCCTAAGCTAGCAAACACCGCCGGCGCAACATTAGGAATGGCATGGCGACGCACAATCGTTCGCCAACGCAAGCCTTTGCTTTTGGCAACCCGCACATAATCTTGCTGAAATTCATGTTCGAGCAAGCTTGCACCAATCGAGGCAATATAAAACGCTGGACGCAAAGTCAAGGTTAATGCTGGCAAAATTAGATGTTTGGAGGTGCTATAGCCTTGCACTGGCAAGAGCAATTGGTTCGTCCAGCCAGATCGTTTGGCATAGAGCAAACCCAAAACTAACAATGTACCCAAGAAAAAGCCAGGAATCGCATTGCCCAAGGTAAAGATTGTGACCATTGTTGGCGAGACCCGCCCAGTGCGCGGCGAAATTGCCAATAAGCACATCCCCAAGCCAAGAACGATCGTCGCGAGAAATGCCACGCCCAACAATTGCGCCGAACGGAGAATAAAATCATCGATATATTCAGCGACTTTCGTCCGTTCAATCCGCCCCAAATCACCATCGACCATGGCGGCAAGCACACCACGATAGTGGGTCATAAACGGACGATCATCGAACTCATACGATACATTAAATCCATTGCCTGTTTGCGTTGACACTTCTTTGGGTGGATAAAAAAAGCCCTGTTGACGATAGGCATACCACGCCCCTAAAAAGTGTAATGTCGGCACTAACACGATCAACAACGCAAGTTTGCGAAGCAAGAGTCGGCTCATAATTCTAATCTCCAATTGGCCCTGAGGAATGAGCGTTGAGGTGTTATGTATATTACTCATTCGTTTAACAAAAGGTTCAGCCTTACGACCGAGCTTGGCACAATTGGCTAGCAGCCTATATATGTAGCAAAGAACATAGAACATAGGGTCAGAGATCAGGGGCCAGGGGTCAGGCACGAGGATTTAACACAGAGGCGCAGAGGATTATATAAGGATGAAGGATAAGGGGTGAAGTTAAGAGGTTAGGGGCTAGGGGTCAGGGATCAGGTTCTCGCTGTTGGATGAATAGACTAGGGTTCGTGGAATTCGTGGCTAAAAACTGAACCTTCGCGAGCTTCGCGATTTCAGCCTTCGTGTAACTTCGTGTGCTTCGTGGATCAAAACTGAACCCTGACAACTGACCCCTCGAAAGATTGTTAAGTTTGTTGCTTAAATTAGTACTTGACGAAATAGCAAGCCATGTGGTATGCTCCGGCCAATCGTAATTGATACAAGGTTCTGTCAACCATGCAATCTTTCAACAGCTTTAACTCATATGCATTCTTTAGCAGCTATTTTTATTACTTTAGCTGCCATATTGAGTTGTCGCTGCCTACGAAGGATTAGACACACCTTACTGATTTTGGAAATACCCTTCGGCGCGGAGCGACAAGCTCCGCGCTTTTTGTTGTGCTTCACTGGAGGATGCTATGCTCGTTTGTCGTGGAGTTCGCGGTGCAACGGTGGCGCTGGAAAATAGTTCAGAGGCTGTATTGGCAGCAACTAGCGAGTTGTTGTTGGCCATGGTTCAAGCCAACGAGATTGATCTTGATGATATTGCTTGTGTCTTTTTTACCACGTCATCCAACCTCAACGCGCAATTCCCAGCTTTGGCTGCCCGTCAGCTTGGCTGGAACGACTTGGCCATGCTGTGTGCACACGAAATGGATGTTCCTGGTAGTTTATCTCTCTGTATTCGGGTGCTGATTTTGTGGAACACCAGCCGCAAACCCAGCGAGATCATACATTGCTATCTTGGCGATGCCGCCAAATTGCGCCCTGAGCGCGCTCAATCAACAGCGTTGTTGAACCTGCCCACCTGGCAACCTGCCTAAACCTGGCTGCCATTCGTTCGCGACGGTATTTGGTATTGGTACTTAGGGTTTGTTAATTTTGGAGGCATTTGACCATGATCGTTGTAATGAAGTCCCACGCTGATCTGACCGACCGTGACGCTGTTTTGGCTCGCTTAGCCGAAAATAATCTCAAAGGCCATTTATCTGAAGGTGAGGAACGGATTGTGATTGGTGTTGTAGGCGCAAAAATTCCGGCTGGCTTAGAAGAACAGTTGCAATCAATGAGCGGTGTTCAAACCACGCTGCGCATCACCCGCCCCTACAAATTGGCTGGCCGTGAGTTCCAACAACACAATACGGTCATTCGAGTTGGCGATTTGGAAATTGGCGGCGGGACACCAGTGATCATGGCTGGACCATGTTCAGTCGAAAGTGCCGATCAATTGTTACGCACGGCTCATGCGGTCAAGGAAGCTGGTGCCAACATTCTGCGTGGCGGCGCATTCAAACCCCGCACATCACCTTATGCTTTCCGTGGATTGGGCGAAGAAGGCTTGAAGATTTTGGCTCAAGCACGAGAAGAAACTGGCTTGCCAATCATCACCGAAGCCCTGAATACCCGTGATGTTGAATTAGTTGCCCGTTACACCGACATCATCCAACTTGGTGCTCGTAATATGCAAAATTTCGCGCTCTTGGAAGAAGCAGGCCAAACTGGCAAGCCGATCATGGTCAAGCGTGGCCCTTCGGCTACAGTCGAAGAATGGTTGTTAGCGGCTGAGTATATCCTCGCCACTGGCAATCGTAATGTTATTCTCTGCGAACGCGGCATTCGCACCTACGAAACAGCCACCCGTAACACCCTCGATTTAAATGCCGTGGCAGTTGCCAAGCGGCGCACCCACTTGCCCGTTATTGCCGACCCCAGTCATGGCACTGGCAAATGGTACTTGGTGCAGCCAATGGCTTTGGCAGGCTTGGCCGCTGGCGCAGATGGTCTGATGATCGAAGTTCACCACGACCCCGACCGCGCTTCCTCAGATGGCCCTCAATCACTCAACCACCTCAACTTTGCCCAATTGATGCAACAAGTTCGCCGCCTGATCGCTGCCCTAGAACCAGAATTAGCAGTCGCATAACGCAGGGGAAATTTAACCACGAAGAGCACGAATGTTAGGTTAGTTGAACACTTGGGTTTTGTAAAAACACAATAACCCAAGTAATTAATCTTCGTGCTCTTCGTGTCCTTTGTGGTTAAAAAACTAATTCGTCAGTTTAAAGCGTTGGGCATTACTACTATTCCAAGTCCATTGCTGAATGTTGGCGTTGTCGGCGTTGCTGCCACCAGCCACATCAACCACTTTGCCGGTTGCCCGATTGATAAAGCGCATAAAACCATCTTCCAGTAGTTCAAGCCGCCATTGTTGGCTCGAATTGCTCACCGCTGTCCAGATGTGAATATTGGCCCCATCGGCGCTTGAATCGCCCGAAACTGAGAGCATTTTGCCGCTGCTGGGGTGACGCAGTTTGTAATAGCCATTATCGCTATGTTGAAATTGCCATTGCTGGGCGAGGCCATCATAGCAAGGCCATTGCAAAATATTCGTGCCATCGGCGCTGTTATTATTGGCAACATCAATACATTTATTGCTATTTTTGTTGGCAATTCGCAGTGTGCCCACAGGCTGAATCCGCCATTGTTGGTCGGGATTGCCCTGCCAAGGCCATTGGTGGGTCGCCGCCCCAGTTTCTAGCGAACCATAGACGATCGAGAGAAATTTGCTACTGTTGCGGTTGGCAATCCGCAGCCAACCATCGCTGACGGTTTGAAAATTCCACTGCTGATTCGCTTGATTATTGCCGCACGACCACTGATGGGCGATTCCACCATCGGCAGTGCTCCAAGCAGCCAGATCTAAACATTTGCCAGTTGCTTTTGAAACTAATTGATAATAGCCACTTTCGGCCAAGCGTAATTCCCACTGTTGTGCGGGAGTATTATTACAGGTCCATTGCTGAACTTTGCTGCCATCAGCGGCATTCGCCCCAGCAACATCCAAACATAGCCCACTACTGCGATTGATCAGATTAAAGGATGCAGCATTGCTTGGTGGCGGTGGTGGCGGGGTGGGCGTTGGCGGATTATCGCCACCAGGCAAAGCGCGATAAACCAACAACAAGCGTTCGTTGCGATTGCGATAGGCGGTTGCTACCAAGCCAAACGTGCCATTGCCCCAATTGGTCACATGGCTACCATCGCCAAAGGCTCGCCATTTGCCATCAGCGCCTTGCTGATAGCTCAAACCGCCCCAATATTCCATGCCTGTTGGCCGTTGAATCCACAACTCAACTTTGTAAAGTTGTTGGGCAGTTACGCTCGGCTGCAAATTAAGATCAACAAATTCGTTGCCATGCGAAATGCCAGCCCACACTTGACCATTATCACTTTCGTCGATTTTGAAACCGCCAGTATAGATTTTGCGTTTGCTACCGCCCGGTGCATCGGCTTCCCAATCTTCAACCTCGCGCACATGCTGGCCCTTCAAGCCCCAATAAATATGAGTATTGCGATTGTCGTAATGTTTATATTTGGCGGTGAGCACGCCTGCTGAACGAGGCAAATAGGTGTTACCAGCGTAATAATCCTCGTCGCCAGGAAACATCACATCAGTAACGGCCACAATATCGTTGGTGGTATTGATGGCGGTCAGGCTTTGGTTGGCATCCCAGGTTTGTTGGGCGGCAGCAGGCGTTTTGGGCACGCGCACCTTGCCATCGGCCTGAATATAAAAACCAGTAGTATTGCGCTGCAACGTCCAACCGCAACAGGGCGTGCTAGCATTCCATGGCCCCAATTGGTAGCCAGGCATGGTCTGATAAGGCGCGTACAAACCACCATTGGCCTGGACCAACGCCCGAATATCGTACTCGCTGTTGATCGCCCAACCGCGATTTTTGTTGCCAGTTGACCACAACACACCGGTAGTAATATTGGGCACATTCGGCAAACTATGATCACTATTAACCAAATAATAGCTGCCCATATCGCTGTACGAATGGGTCATACTAGGTACATATTCGTTGGCAACATTACTTTGCACCGCATAGTTAATGCCTTCAAAGCTCACGCTGCCATAGTTGCGGGTGGTGTAGCCCTCGGCATTGACCACAATTGGCTCGGCAGCGCGGGTTGGCTGGGTCAGTAGCGCCCCAAACAGCACGCTGCTAAGGCAAGTCAGCACTAGCCCCCAACGCCAATGACGATGATTTAGGTTCATCATCACAACTCCTTTTTATTAAAATTATTTAATTAATCATAGACTGAGGCTGTAACTTATTTCAATGACCAAAAGAAGCTAGATTTAGCTGTGAGGACGAGAGAAGTATAAAAATGGCAAAATTGAGGCTGTTGGATGGGCTAAATCCGTAAATCGCCACTTGCAGATTTTGCGAGGAATGGCTAAACTTGGGGAAGATAGATTGTAGGTTCAATCAGCCTTAGTGGGCAAACGCGCCTGATCACTCCAGTACCCGCCCACCATATGCATCCTTCCAGCAGCGACATCCTATTTTAGCCAAATGCACGTATATGCTTACACCTTGATGTTTGGTGGCGTAGCTTTTGCTCAAGCAGCCAACAAGCGAATCAAACAAACATCAATTGAGTAATCAAGCAGCATTATCGCTTGTAATTAATTACAACCATAATTAATTGCATTAAATTACATTAAAGCACTTAATTGCGGTGAACATACAAAAATTACCAATTAGGCACTGATTGAGGCAGAAAAATAGGTTAGAGACGCAGATTTAGGATGGATGCACGCTATACGTTAGAATCAATTAGTCTGGATGCATACTGATTATCTTATGGCCCATCGCATCCATTTTTCGTTGGATGACGAACATAAGATCAGAAAGGATTTCAGTGGCAAATCAACCAGCTTCGAATGTGGCGCGGGCCGCAGCTTCGGGTGATCAGGCAGATTTAGCGTTGGCAGCTCAGCTAGCCGCAGGCAACATACAGGCCTTAGAAACATTGTACGAGCGCTATGCCCGGCCAATTTTCTCGTTGGCACTGCGGATTTTGGGCAATGAGGCCGATGCTGAAGAAGTGATGCAAGATGTTTTAGAGCGGGTTTGGCGTTATTCAGGGAGTTTCGACGCACAACGTGGCCGCTTTGGCTCGTGGGTCTTAGGTATGACCCATCATGTCGCAATCGATGCAGTTCGCAAGCGCAGCCGCCGCCCGCAAGCGGTCGATGCTGAAGCCAGCGAACTCATGCTTGGCCTCATTTCCGACCCAAACCAACCTGATATGACCGACCAAGCCATCCAGCATGAGCAAGCTGGGCAGGTTCGTGACGCTTTGCGCAGTTTGCCCGAAGCCCAACAACAAGCGATCGAATTGGCATTTTTTCGTGGCCTGAGCCATCTGGAGATTGCCGCAACAACAGGTGAACCTTTAGGGACGGTCAAAACCCGCATTCGTCGGGGCATGGAACGGCTCCGCACCGTTCTCTCCAAAACAGGGGTATTCAATGACTGACCAACGTGATGAACTTATCGAACTCTATGCACTTGGTGCTCTGCCTGCTGATGAAGCAGCCGAGGTTGAGGATTATTTGGCCTCAAATAGCCAAGCGCAAGAACGCTATTCTCAATATCGGCGTATTTCCCAAGCATTGTTATGGAGCGTTGAGCAGCGTGATCCGCCCGCCGGAGCTTACGAGCGTTTTCGCGAGCGCTTGGCTACGCCCTCAAATGTGCCAACCAAACCGCTAAACCAACCAACCCAACGCCAATCGTGGCTGGCAAGCCTGTTTGGCCGCCGCTACCGTTTAATTGCAACCGCGCTCACCATCTTCTTGGTGCTACTGGGCGGCGCTGGTGGCCGAATTTGGCAATTGCAAAACGAGGTTGGGGGGTTACAACCCTTGGTTGAGCAAAATAAGCAATTAACCGCGTTGCTCGGCGAATCGGGCACGCAGCTTGTGCCATTGGCCGATACTGGCAGCGGCATGGCTGGCGGCACAATCAACATCATCGTTAATCCGCAAACTGGCCATAGTTATTTACGAGCTAGCCATCTACCACCTTTGGCCGCTAACCAAAGCTACCAACTTTGGCTGATTGCCGATGGCACGCCCCAAAGCATGGAAGTGTTTGGGGTCGATACCAGTGGCGATGCCTTGATTTGGATCGATCGACTGCCCTCGACTGGAGCCGAAAACTTGCTCGGAATTACGGTCGAGCCAGCAGGCGGCAGCCAACAACCAACCTCAAATCCACTCGCAGTTGGCACAATCGATGCCTAAACCAACCCAACCGCCAGTCATGGGAGATTGACTGGCGGTTATTTTTGCCCAAACCACTGGCTACCCCACAAATTCCAGCAGCACTTCCGCTTCTAGGCAATTTAAGCAAATTTCCAAAATTCATGGCGAAATGTTTGGGCACTTTATGCACAAAGAGGGTCTATTTTTGTGCAGTTTATACAAGCTAGCTAGCTATAGCTTTGGTTAGTTTGTTCGATAGCTGCTTGCAAGCGATCGACTACTATAGATTCAATCGCCCAACTTAGGCAAAATCCACAAATAAACGACCTCTCAACCTTCATCAAACCCAAGCTGTGAGGTATCCGACGATGAGTTCAACTGTGCAACTGATCTTATTGCTGTTGGTGTTAATCGGTGTCGCCAAAATTGGCGGCGCACTCAGTGCCGCACTTGGTCAACCAACCGTATTAGGCAAGCTGCTGGCGGGTGTGTTACTTGGCCCAAGTTTAATTAATGTGATGCACTGGGAAATCTTCCAAAGCAGCGATTTGAAATCGACCATCCACTATCTCTCGGAGCTTGGGGTCATTTTCCTAATGTTTATCGCCGGCCTGCGGATCGAAGCTCATGAGTTGCGCGAAGCTGGCAAGGCTGCTACATGGACAGCAATTTTGGGCGTGGTTATTCCATTCCTTGGTGGTCTACTCAGCGCTTTGGCCTTTGGCTATGGCCTTATTCCGGCAATTTTTGTGGGCTTGTTGTTGACCGCAACCAGCGTCAGCATTTCGGCCCAAACCTTGCTTGAGCTTGGGCGGCTCAAAAGTCGAGTTGGCACAACCTTGCTAGGCGCGGCGGTGCTCGACGACATTATTGGGTTGTTATTGCTCTCGATTTTTATGGCAACCCAAACCAGCGATGGCAACTTCATGACCATTGTTTGGACGATTGTACGCTTGGTGGGCTTTTTGGCGGTGGCTTGGTTCTTGGGCCAGCGCTATTTGCCACGCATGCTTGAGCGGGTCAAAAAAATGCGCACCAACGAGCCTGTGCTGACATTTGCAGTGTTGGTGGTGCTTGGTTTGGCCTTCACGGCTGAAACGGTGGGGCATTTGGCGGCAATTACCGGGGCGTTTATGGCTGGTATTCTCCTGAGCCATACCGATGTGCGTGATGAAATTGATCGTTCAATTTCTAGCTTTACCTACGCCGTGCTTGTGCCAATTTTCTTTATTGGGATTGGCCTGAACACCGATTTGAGCAGCCTCAGCGGTGCGGCCATCCCAATGGCAATTATTTTGTGCATCGTGGCAATTGGCACCAAAATTGTGGGCTGTGGCCTAGGAGCCAAAATTGCTGGCCTCAACCAACGCGAGGCAATTCAAGTTGGCTGTGGCATGATCTCGCGCGGCGAGGTGGGCTTGATCGTGGCCTCGCTGGGTGTCCAAAATCAAATTGTCGATACCAATGTATTTTCTTTGACCGTAGCAGTAGTCTTGGTAACCACCCTCGTCACCCCAATCCTACTGAAATGGTCATTCAAAACCGAGCCATTGCCAAGCCTGCACCTGGCGCTTGAGCCTGAAGATGAAGTGTTGGCAATTGGCTAAGGCACTATATTCTTGAGGATTGAACTATTGAAGAAGCGTTGGAATCCCCTCTTGCATTCCAGCCGTCAATGTTGACGTGAGCCGCGTTGCAGCGACATGCATTTGACCCTATTCCGATACGGGCTACAGAAAGGAAACGCCTGTGGAAGAGCAACTCAACTCATTGACGGTCAACGCAAACATCTTGTGGGTCTTGCTCGCTGCTTTTCTGGTCTTCTTTATGCAAGCTGGGTTTGCTTTGGTTGAAGCAGGCTTCACTCGGGCAAAAAATGTCGCGCACACCATGCTCATGAACTTGATGGTGTTTTGTATTGGGGCGATTGGCTTCTGGATTTGTGGCTTTGCCTTTGCCTTCGGTGGGGTCAACCATACCTACCCAGCAACTGGCGCAAACGCTGAATGGAACTTCGGCCCAGTTACTTTGGGAGCTTGGGGCGATGCACTCTCCTCAAATCTCTCCTTCGGCGATCAATGGGGCGTGCTCGGAACCAACGGCTTCTTCCTGAATGGGATTGGGCTGAGCGCTGCAGGGATTTTTGCCTTCTTTATGTTCCAAATGGTCTTTATGGATACCGCCGCTACAATTCCAACTGGCAGCGGAGCCGAACGAATCAAGTTCATTGGTTTTGTAATCATGGGCTTTTTGGTCAGTATGTTCGTTTATCCACTTTCGGCCAACTGGGTTTGGGGTGGTGGCTGGATGGCCAACATGGGCCGCACACTTGGGCTTGGCAACGGCGCAGTCGATTTTGCTGGCTCAGGGGTTGTGCACATGACTGGTGGCGCTGTTGGTTTGGCCGTTGCGCTGGTGCTTGGGCCGCGGATCGGCAAATTCAATAAAGATGGTAGCGCCAACACCATTCTCGGACACAACTTGCCAATGGGTGTTTTGGGCGCAATCATCCTCTTTTTTGGTTGGTTCGGCTTCAATCCAGGTAGCTCATTGGGTATCCAAGGTTCGTTTATGAACTTAACTGCCTTAGCTGCCTTGAATACCTTAATTGCAGGCGCTGCTGGTGGCATTAGTGCCATGACCTACACATGGCTGAAGAATAAAAAACCAGATCCAGGCATGAGTGTCAATGGTTTGTTGGCAGGATTGGTGGCTGTAACTGCGCCTTGTGCCTTTATCACGCCTGTTGCCGCAGCAATTATTGGGGCAGTTGGCGGGGTTTTGGTGATTTTCGCCAGCATTCTGTTGGAAAAACTCAAAATCGATGATCCGGTTGGGGCAGTGCCTGTGCACTTGTTCAATGGCTTTTGGGGTGTGATTGCGGTTGGTCTGTTTGCCAACGGCAACCCCGACACCGCGAGCTGGAACGGCATCGATGGTCAAGCTGTAACTGGCTTGTTCTATGGCGGTGGGTTCAGCCAACTCTTTGCTCAATTGATCGAAGGCTTAGGCATTGGGATCAGCGCATTTGCCTTATCATTCGTCGCTTTCAAAGCCTTGGCTAAACTTGGCTTGATGCGTTCACGGGCTGAAGACGAAGTAGCGGGCTTGGATTTACCAGAAATGGGCATGCCTGGCTATGTTTCCGATGGCGCTTATATGCCCGAAACTGGGGCAGCCCCTGCTCCTAGCGCAGAACCTGCTGCGACTGGTTTGCCCGCTGGCGCTGCTGCTTAACTCAATTCAAACTTCAAACGCCGTAGGTTCGGGCCTACGGCGTTTTTTATTTTAGCCGTCAACATAGATGGGGGCTATCGGGCCAATTGAAAGCTATGAGCAACAAGCTAGCTTATAATCATATCTAGATTTAATCATCAAATTAGAGGAATTGCTCATGGCTTCAGCTTCAACCACCCCGCGCCAACCCTCGCCGTTGGTCGCTTTACGCCATCGCGATTATCGGCTGCTCTGGAGCGGCCAACTGATTTCAATTGCTGGCTCGCAGATGCACACTGTGGCCTTGCATGTCCAAGTCTATCGTTTAGCCAGTGCGATTCCTGGGGCTAATCCAGCGATTTTTCTGGGTTTGATTGGCTTGTTTCAATTTATTCCCTTGTTGCTGTTGGCGTTACGAGCAGGTTTATTGGCCGATCGAGTTGATCGACGACGCTTAATGCTGGTAACTCAAAGTATCTTGATGGGGTTATCGTTGGTATTGGCGGTTTTATCGTGGTTTGGCTTAATCAATCTGTGGTTGCTGTATGGAATTATGGTGATCTTTTTTAGCACCAAAACCTTTGATCTGCCTGCTCGCCAAGCGTTAATTCCGCGTTTAGTGCCGCGTGAAGTGCTGCCAACAGCATTAAGTTTAAATATGATTGCTTGGCAAATTGGCAATATTGCTGGGCCGGCCTTGGGTGGTTGGTTTGTTAGCTATTCGATCGCCTTGGTCTATTTGATCGATGCGATCAGTTATGGGGTGGTGGTCTTGAGTTTGTGGCAAATGCGCGGCAATTATGCCCCAACCGAGGTTAAACCTATGATCAAAGGCTCCATGTGGGAAGGTTTGCACTTTGTGCGCCGCACACCGATTATCTGGTCAACCATGGTGCTCGATTTTATTGCAACCTTCTGTGGCGCGGCCACGACACTCTTGCCATTATTTGCAGATCAAGTCTTAGGTGTCGATGAAAAAGCCTTGGGTTTGATGTATGCTGCACCAGCGATTGGGGCGTTAGTCGCAGCACTGGCCATGTCCTGGTTTGGTAATCCGCGTCGCCAAGGCATGGTAGTGGTGGTTTCGGTGGTGTTATATGGTTTGGCAACCATGGTATTTGGGCTTGCCCCAAGCTTGCCGATTGCCTTGCTGGGCTTGGCGGGCACAGGTGCTGCCGATACGGTCAGTGCTGTATTGCGCGGCACAATTCGCCAATTAAATACTCCCGACGAACTGCGTGGGCGGGCAACCTCAGCCAATATGCTGTTTTTTCAAGGCGGGCCATTATTGGGCGAAGTTGAGGCAGGCTTCGCCGCATCATTGGTTGGTGCGCCGATCGCGATTGCTTTTGGTGGAGCAATTTGTGTTACCGCCGCAATCATCATCGCTTTGCGGATACCCAGTTTGCGCTTGTATGATCGTTGAGAACAGAGAGCAGAGAGCAGAGGTCAGGGGCTAGGGATCAGGTGTTTAATTTGTAACCACGAAGGACACGAAGAGCACGAAGGGGGATTTGGTTATTGGCCATACACTTCATCCATTCCTAATTCCAATCCCTAGCCCATGTCCCCGATTGATATATTTATGTTCTCTGCTCTTTGCTCTATGTTCTATTCCATTCAAATCAGTGTATGATAGATGCGCGGTTATCTAGGTGGAAGCAACGTATGTGGGATTCAATCGTTCAGGCCTTCAATAGTGCGGTTATCCAGCTTGAGGCCAATGTTTATTGGCTAACCCTGAGTTATTTGTTGTTCAGCGAATTTGGCGCACCACTGCCAATCCCCGGCAATTTTGTGTTGGTTGCTGGCGGCTTTTTACTTGGCCGTCAAGGCGATCTGCCAATCTGGTTGATGGGCTTGGCAATCTTGGCTTTAGTACCAGGCGCTGTCACCATGTTTTGGATTGGGCGGCGCGGTGGCTTGCCCCTGCTTAATCGGATTGGTCCAAAAATTGGTCTATCGCAACGGCGGCGCGACCGAATCGTCGGTTGGCTTGAACGGCGGGCAGTGCTTGGGCTGATTGTGATTCGGGTGCTGCCAACGTTTCGCTTAGGCACAACCTTGATTCCTGGTGCCTTGGGAATGCCATGGCCACGTTTTGCGCTTGGTATGGGTTGCGGCTTAGTTGCATGGGTCATCACCTATATGGGTTTGGGCTATGCAATGGGCTTGTTTAGTTGATTCGAGTGGGCGTTCCAGCGCTCTTGTGGAGTAATAAGTTTCTATGATGCGAATATTGACCCTAGGATTATTGGCTGTTTTGCTCACAGCATGTAGCCTCGGCTCCACACCAGCACCCACCAACGAGCCAACCACCCCGCCAATTCAAATTCCGCAAGGTGGCACGCTAACCATTCGCACCGCCCAAGATATTCCAAGCTTGCACCCATGGAAGCCAACCAGCCACGAAGAAGCTCAACTTTTAGGCTTGCTCTATCGGGGGTTAACCAAACTTGATCAAAGCCTCGCGCCGCAACCCGACGTTGCCACAAGCTGGCAAAGCGATAGCGTCGGCCAAACGTTAACCATGACCTTGCGCAGCGATATTCGCTGGCACGATGATACCGCCTTGACTGCTGCTGATGCGGCTTGGACGATCAGCGCCATGCAAAGCATCAGCCCAACCACTCCATTATTGACTGATCTTCAGGGTTTGGTGCGCAACGTGAGCGCACCCGACGACACAACCTTGGTGATTTCGTTGCGCGAACCCTATGCACCATTGCTCTCGGCCTTGAGCATGCCAATTTTGCCCAAGCATCTGTTTGAGCAACTTAGCCCAGTTGAGCTTGATCAGCTTAATCTTTTGACCCAGCCGATTGGTAGCGGGCCGTTTATGTTCGAAGAACGCACTGCTGGCTCAGCACTTAGCTTAATTCGCAATAGCAACTATATTGATGGCGTGCCTTATCTTGATCGTGTCGCATTTGTAGTTGCCCCCGATCCGCAAGTGGCCCGCCAAGCAGTGCGCGATGGCGATCTGTTGGCGGCAGAATTACCTTGGGAACAAAGCCAAGGCTTAGGGTCGTCCATTGGCACGGGTAGCTATCCTGAAAACGGCTTTTATTATCTGGCCTTCAATATGCGTGATGGTCGCATCTTCAGCGATCTACGGGTGCGCCAAGCCTTGGCATTAAGCCTCGATCTCAATACAATCGTCGAAACGGCTGGCCCCTCGGCTCAAGCAATTTTGAGCGATCATTTGCCAGGCACATGGGTAGCGCCAACTGGCGAGTTGCCCAAACGCAACTTAGATCAAGCCCGCGAATTACTGGATCAAGCAGGCTGGGTCTTGCCCGAAGGTGCGACGATTCGCGCCTCAAATGGAATTACATTATCGATGGCGCTATTTGTGCGTGGCGATGATCAACGCCGAATCGAGGTTGCTGAACGGATCGCTGCCGCTGCCAGCCCAGTTGGCTTTAATATTGTGGTTACGCCAGCTGATTTTGAGAGCGTGATTCGCTCTAAGTTGGTGACACCCTTTGATTTTGATTTGGCCTTGATGAGTTGGGGCAATAGTCGAGTTGGCGGTTCGCCCTCGTACACTGCCTACGATCCTGATAATTTTTCGCTGTTTCATTCGAGCCAAATTTATCAAGGGGTTGCCGATGGGCGGCCAGGCTTGCGCAATTATGGCGCGTTCCAAAACACCAGTTTTGATAATTTATCGACAGCAGCGCGGGCACTTTACGCTACCGAACGCCGCCGCGAACTCTATCAACAAACCAACACAATCATTCAAACCGAATATCCGTATGTGTTTCTGTGGGCCGATCGGATTCCGGTCGCCTTGGCCAAACAGGTACGTTCAACCCAAGGTGAAATTCGGCTTGACACCGCTAATTGGCTGTATGATGTTCAACATTGGTATCTTGAGCCATAACGATGGATACGGTTGCGATTGCCAAATTCAGCCAACAACTGATCGCCACCGCGATTGCCAGTGTTGATCCCCAGCGGGCAGTTTTGCAGGCATTGAAATGGGATGGCACTCGCTTAACGTGCGGTGCGTGGCAGTGGGCTGGAACAGGCCGGATCATTGTGCTTGGCGCGGGCAAAGCTGGTGCACCAATGGCCGCCGCCGTGGAAAGCATTTTAGGTGCGCGAATTGATGCGGGTTTGGTGGTGGTCAAAGATGCGCATCGTGGCGATTTTGCCCTCAAGCGCATCCAATTGCTTGAAGCCAGCCACCCAAGCCCTGATCAACGGGGGTTGAAGGCGGCGCAGCAATGCGAAACATGGCTTCAGCAAACCCAAGCCGATGATTTGGTAATTGCGCTAATCTCTGGCGGAGCTTCGGCTTTATTGCCAGCGCCAGCCGGAGCAATTAGCCTAGCCGATTTACAAACGTTAACCCAGTTGTTGCTGGCGTGCGGCGCACCGATCGAGCAGATCAACACGATTCGTAAGCATTGTGATCGCTTGAAGGGCGGGCAATTTGCGGCCTTGGCTCAGCCAGCTAGCCTGTTAAGTTTGGTGATTTCCGATGTGGTTGGCTCGCCGTTGAGCATTATTGCCTCAGGCCTGAGTGTGCCCGATACGGCGAGTTTTGCCGAGGCTTGGGCCATTCTCGAACAGTATGGGTTGATCGATCAGCTGCCTGTGAGCATTCACGACTATTTGCAACATGGAATTCGCCGGATAGTGCCATCGCATCCCGATGGCAGCGAGCCATGGTGGGGCAATGTACATACATCAATTATTGCCCGTAACGAAATGGCCCAAACCGCAATCAAGCACTTGGCCGAGGCTCAAGGCTGGCAGGTCATTCAGGATCAGCAACCAATCACGGGTGAAGCGCAAGTGGTTGGGCAGCTGCTTGGGCAACGCTTGCGCCAACTCGCTCAATCAAGCCAAACCCCAACGCTCTACCTTGCTGGCGGCGAAACCACGGTTAATTTAACTGGAATTCTGCCGCATTCACAGGGCGGTCGTAACGCTGAGTTAGCACTAGCAGCGGCTTTGGCGCTTGATGGTTGCCCCAACTGCCAAATAATTGCCTTGGCGACTGATGGCGGCGACGGCTCAAGCCCTGCTGCTGGTGCGATTGCCAACGGTCAAAGCATCGCCCAAGCTCGCAAGCTCGGGCTTGAGCCTCAACAAGCCTTGGCTATCCACGATAGCTATGGCTTCTGGCAAGCACTCGGCAGCCCAATCGAGATTGGCCCAACCCTCACTAACGTCAACGATCTGGTGATTGGGATGGTTTGGTAGCTACAATACTGCCAAGGCCTGGGCCAAATCAGCAATCAAATCATCGGAGTGTTCTAAGCCGACCGAAAGCCGCAACAAGGCTGGTGGGGTTGGCGAATCTGGGCCTTCAAGGGTGGCCCGATGTTCAATCAAACTTTCAGGGCCACCAAGGCTGGTTGCCCGTGTCCATAATTTAACTTGAGCTGCCACCGCAATCGCCTCAGCCGCCCCACCAACTACCTCGAACGAAACCATGCCGCCCATGAGCAGCATTTGGCGCTGCGCTAATTCAAATTGAGGATGGCTAGCTAAGCCAGGATAATGCACTGCTTCTACCTTGGGATGCTGAGCCAACCACTCAGCCACCGCCAAGGCATTGGCACAATGGCCGCGCAGTCGATAGGCCAAACTTTGCATACCGCGCAAAATCAACCAGCACTCGAAGGGCGATGGCACAGCTCCGGCCAGCACATGAATTTGCTTCAATCGTTGCCACCATGGGGTTGCAGTTTTGGTAATTAATGCACCACCCAGCACATCGCTATGGCCGCCAAGATATTTGGTGGTCGAATGCATCACCAAATCCACGCCCAAATCGAATGGGCGCTGACCAAGCGGGGTGGCCCAAGTATTATCGCAAACCACCAATGCTCCAGCCGCATGGGCCAAACTACTGACTGCCGCCAGATCAGTTAAACGTAAGGTTGGGTTGGATGGCGTTTCGAGCCAAACCAAGGCAGGGGCTGGCTCCAAAGCTGCTTGCACCGCCGCCAAGTCGGTCATATCGACAAACTGAGCATCGAGATGGGCAAACACTTGGCGCACCGAATTGGCCGTGCCATTGTAGCAATCGCGGGGTAGCAATAAACGTTGGCCTGGAGCTAAACTTTGCAGCACCGCCGCTGTAGCCGCCGAACCAGAAGCAAACGCCGCCGCTTCAACTCCACCTTCGAGCGCTGCCAAGGCCTGCTCCAAGGCTTGGCGGGTGGGGTTGCCAAAGCGCGTATAAACAAACCCATGCGGCAAACTACCATCGGGCGCTCGTTCAAATGTGCTAGCAAGATGAATCGGCGGCGTAACAGCACTGGTCGCAGCATCGACGCTACGACCAGCATGAATCAACAGAGTTTCAGGTTTCATAAGGTTCTCAGGGCTAAGGAATGACCGGAACTGCGGTGGGAGCAACTGGCTCAATGTAGTTTGGCTGACTATCTTGGAAGTAGAGTGCACGGCCTAATAAGCCAATTTTGACCATCTGATTGGGATCGTTGGGGTGTAATTCAAGCCGACCACGCTCGAAATATTGTACTGTATGCACTGTGCGATCTTCAGGCAACACCTCTTGCAGCTCCTCGCTAATTGGCCAGCCCAGGAGATCGATGCCGCCGTTGGCTTCCCAAAATTCGAGGAATGCCCCCCGCAAGCCTTGTTGGGTCGCTTCGCTATAACGCAGGCCTGGGCGATTGGCAAAAAATTGCTGATTCGGAAAATCGCGGTTTTGGGTGAATTCAACCCCAACCCGGCCTGGCTGCACTTCGTATTTCGTCGCTTGATGCTCGGGCCACCATTCTAGCCGCGTCCGCTCGAACCATTGAAATTGGCGACCATTTTCTTCGAGCAAGCCACTGATTGGTCGCCCGAAGATCCGTTCGCCACCATTCTTGACCCAATATGGCAAAAACAGCGGGTCGATCTCAGCAGCATAGCTTGGCAGGGCGTTCAATCCATCAACACCATAAAAGCGTTGACCTTCGAGCGCCGCCGCCTCAACATCGAGCGAGCGATTGGATTGAGTTTGAACGCTATTGAGTAAAGGTTGCAACGTTGGCTGGGCATTGCTATCGCTACCAAAAAGATTAAATAGATTGATATTATTGCCGCTGGCCAACAACAGCACCAAAAAGATGATCAGAATAATCGCCACACCAAACACCAAGGCCTGCATCGTCATACCTTGGGGAGCAATCGCTTCATCTTCTTGAATAATTGCTGAGGGCACCTCTTCCGGTTCTTCATCTGGCTCAAGATCGTTCTCAAATTCAAGAACTTCGGTTGGGGGAGTACGGTCGCTCATGGGCAGTTCCTCATGCTTGATTGTTAGCCCGCAAACGCTCGGCTAAAGCGGCAAATGCTGCGTGATCGGTTGGGTTTGGTCGCCAAAATGAGAACACTCCATCGCCTTCCCAGCGTGGAATGACGTGTACATGGTAGTAAAACACGACTTGGCCAGAAGCTGGGCGCGAGTTTTGCAACACATTAATCCCATCTGGCTTGAGCGTTTGCAACAATAATTGCGCTACCGTTTGCACCATCCGCGCCACCGCTGCCAGATCCTCAGGGTTGGTATCGAAAATATCGGTGCCAAAGCGTTTGGGAATGACCAACGTATGGCCTTGCGCTGCCGGATTAATATCTAAAAAGGCCAGGGTTTGATCATTTTCGGCCACTTTATGGCAAGGCAATTCGCCGCGCACAATCTTGCTGAATATATCATTCATTCGATCAGCCTCCAGACTACGATTCGCTACTAAGCCCAAGTTTTTGTAATTTTTGTTGACGCAGCGCCAGGACTGCCTCAATTTCCCATGTGTTGATGACCTGCTGGTCACCAGCCCCGCCACGACGAGCCGTGACAACCCCATAAAATAAATTATTGAACCCAGCAGTGGCATGGGCATCGGTGTTGATGCTGATGTTACAACCAGCCGCCAGCGCTGCCCGTACATTTGGCGCATCTAAATCAAGCCGTTCCGGCCCAGCATTAACTTCCAAGACTGTGCCCGTTGCCGCTGCTGCCGCGATAATCTGATCCATATCATAATCGGCTCCAGCACGACCATTCAGAATCCTCCCAGTTGGATGCCCAATGATCGTCACCAAGGGATGCTTGATCGCTCGCAGCATGCGGGCGGTCGATTCGTCACGGGGCTGGCGTAAGGCCACATGCGGCGAAGCCACCACTAAATCTAATGTGGCTAACACCTCATCGGGCAAGGCCAAACTGCCATCAGGCAAAATATCGACTTCGCAGCTTTGCAATAAGCGCAATGCATGGCCTTCGGCGGCTAATTGCAGATTGAGCGCATCGATTTCGGCGCGTTGAGCCAGCAAGCGTTCGCCATCGAGTCCACCAGTTACGCCCAAATAGGCGCTGTGATCAGCCACCGCCATATAGCGATAGCCCTTGGCAATGCCGGCGAGCGCCATCTCACGCAGGCTGGCACTGCCATCACTCCAAGTCGTGTGCCAATGTAAATCGCTGATAATCGCCGATTGTTCAAGTAATTTGGGCAATTGCTGAGCTTGGGCTAGCTCAATTTCGCCCCAACCTTCGCGTAATTCAGGCGCGATCCATTCCAAGCCTAAGGCTGCATACACCGCTGCTTCATCGGCAAAATCAGGAAAATTAAGCGGCTCAAGCTGCCAATTCTGGGTCTGAGCTAATTGATTTAAGCCTGCTACATGGCTAGTCGAGCCGGTCCAATAGACCAAAGCGCTGCCCCAATGTTCAGGCGCAACCGCCACAATCCAAGCATTCATGCCATTATGCAACAACAAACGCAAGCCGTTGTCGCTGGGGGTGGCTTGGGCAACTTGGGGCAATTCTGCGATCGCAGCATAGGCAGCAGCTTGATCTAAGGTGGCTACCACAAAATTTAAATCGCCAACACTTGATTGATAACGGCGGGTTGAGCCGACCACTTGCACCGCGCTAATGCTGGTAAGTTCGGCTAATGTGGTGCTTAATGCTCGAGCCACGGGCAAGGCATCGACCAAGCGCAGCCGCAGCACCTGATTTTGCATAGCTTCGAGAGCGCTCAACACTTTGGCAGCACTTTTAGCCCCAAAGCCCTTGATTTTGGCCAAACGTCCATCCTGAGCCGCTGCAAACAAGGCCTCAAGATCTTGAATACCCTCATCGCGAAAAAGGCGGGCGGCGGTTTTGGGGCCAATTTCGGGCACACGCAAAATTTGTAACAAGCCAGGTGGGACTTTTTCCAAAAGCTGATCGGCCAAAGCCGAATGACCATGGTCGAGCAATTCGCCAATAATTGCCGCGCTGGCCTCGCCAATATTGGGCAAACTGGTTAATAATCCTTGTTCGCGCAGGCTGGCAAGGCTGGTGGTTTGAGCGGCGAGGGTATCGCTAGCACGGCGATAGGCCGCCAATCGAAAACGATTTTCGCCGATCACTTCCAACGCATCGGCAATATCGGCAAAAACTTGGGCAATTGCTTGGTTGCTAAGCATAATTTGGCTGTGCTCACGCTGAAAAAAAGAGCAGGAGTAGTAAAGTAGATTGTGGTCTGATTATAGCATGCTCGCCTTGGCCTGAGGCTTGGGATCATGCAGCAATCTAGCTTATCCGTTCTCGCTAGAACAAAGGCTTCAAGTTCAACATAATCCTGTGAGCTGTCACAAATTGCCTTTTAGTGACGGGGCGGAGGGGTGCTTTCAAGGGTAAGTTTTCGCTGCGAGCCACGGATCTGGTGGTTCATCAATGGATGCATGACTGCCCTGATTGTGATTGAGGGGGTGCAGGGGGATTAAAGCCCCCTGCGTCTCCCGCCTTGAGGCGGGACGGAAGGGTGGTGATCACGCATGATTCTGAACAACCGACCCTTGAAGGGCGGAGGGGTGGTGAAAAATGGCCGAGCATGGCTCATTCAGACAAGTTGCCCAAAGCAATAATGATTATTTTTGGCTATTTTGCCCTATAATGAGCAAACTCAGCTGGGCTATCATGCACAGTGGCTAGGTGTCAGCGAAGGAGCATTCAGGTTATGCCAGTCACAAAAGAAGAAATTTTAGCAAAAATTGTCGAACAAAAAGTCCAGTTTATTAATCTCCAATTTACCGATATTGTTGGGATTATTAAAAATGTGACGATTCCTGTTTCGCAAATTCACGAAGCACTCGACCATGGCGTTTGGTTCGATGGCTCTTCAATTGAAGGTTTTGCCCGCATCGCCGAAAGCGATATGTATTTGGTGCCCGACCTCAACACCTATGCAGTGATTCCATGGGAGAGCACTGGCGATTATATTACTGCTCGTTTTATCTGCGATGTCTACACGCCTGATGATCAACCATTTGCTGGCGACCCACGCCATGTGCTCAAACGCACGTTGGCCCAAGCCGCCGAATTGGGCTTTATCTACAATACTGGGCCGGAGTTGGAGTTTTTCTTGTTTAAGCCAGGCCCGAACGGCGAGTTAATCCCCATTCCCCACGATGCGGCGGGTTATTTTGATGTTTCAACTGATTATGCCACCCACATTCGTCGCCAGATGGTGGCTTCATTACAAACCTTTGGAATCAAAGTTGAAGCCAGCCATCACGAAGTGGCGATTGGCCAGCATGAAATTGATTTTGAATATGGCGATGCGCTGACCACGGCTGATCATACCGTTACTTTTCGCACGGTGTTGAAGGCAATTGCCCAATTGAATGGCTTGCATGCCACCTTTATGCCCAAGCCAATCGCAGGCATCAACGGGTCGGGCATGCACGTGCATCAAAGTTTGTCATCGATCGTAACGGGCCGCAACGAGTTTCATGATCACGAAACTAATAATTTATCGTTGTTGGCGCAGCATTTTACCGCAGGCTTGCTCGACCATGCCTTGGGCATGACCGCCGTACTGGCTCCATTGGTCAACTCCTATAAACGGCTCGTGCCTGGCTACGAAGCGCCAATTTATGTTAGTTGGGGGCGGACCAACCGCTCAGCTTTAGTGCGTATTCCACGGATCAGCGCTGGCCGCTCGAACCAAGCCACCCGCATCGAGCTACGCTGCCCTGACCCATCAGCCAACCCCTATTTGGCTTTTTCGGTGATGTTGGCTGCTGGCCTTGATGGAATTAAGCGCAAACTTATGCCACCACCCTCAGCCGAAGAAGATTTGTACCATGTTGACCCGATTGCCCGCGGTCTAAAAACCTTGCCGGTTTCATTGGGCGAGGCTTTAGAAGAATTAAAGCGTGATAGTGTGATTCAAGAAGCCTTGGGCGAACACATTTACGAGCGCTATATCGAGGCCAAAACCCAAGAATGGGATGCCTACCGCCGCCACGTCTCACAATGGGAACTTGACCGCTATCTACCAATTTATTAGCAATTGGGGATTGGTTATTGGGGATCGGGGATCGAACTTTAACGCAGAGGCGCAGAGGACGATTGGTTATAGGCTATGTGTAATGGTTTATGAGGTTGGCAACCACCAGTATCCCCTCACCCCCTCACCCCCTCTCCCGCCCGCGAGGCGAGGGGGAATCGCTCAGGGACTCCCCTCGCCCGCCGCAATGGGAGAGGGGTTGGGGGTGAGGGAATGAGAGAAATGGTTGTTAACCCAATGACCCATTACAACTATGGGCTATCGCAACATATGGTGGAGTTTCCATAGCCTTCAGCCGATAGCCTCTCATCCCTCTGCGCCTCTACATTAAATTCTGCCCTTCAAGCATTGATCTTTGCTTAATTCGCAACACCTAAACTTCATCCTTCATAATTCATCCCTCATAATTTCTCATGACGCAGTGTGTCGAAAATAAAGCTCTCTGACGGCATGCAATGCGATATGCTATAATAGCCAATGGTACAAAAGGCCTGTCAACGACGACATAAATCACCTTAAACTACTTAATGTATAGAGGCGTTCTATCCCCGTTGATAGGACGGCCAGGTATGGCTTTTCTTCTTCTGCAACCCTCGATAAAGGAGCCTTGATGGAAAAGCAAGATTTACTTGCCGATTACCGCACGATGGTGCTGATTCGCTCATTTGAAGAACATTGCCAGCAACAGTACACCCGTGCTCGGATCGGCGGCTTCTTGCACTTATATGTTGGGCAAGAAGCAGTCGCGGTTGGTGCGATTGGTGCCTTGAAAGCACAAGATCATTTAGTCACCCACTATCGCGACCATGGCCACGCCCTTGCTCGTGGCTTGGAACCCAAACCTCTGATGGCTGAATTGTTTGGCCGCAGTACTGGCACCGGTAAAGGCAAAGGCGGCTCAATGCACTTTGCTGATAAAAATAAAAATTTCTGGGGCGGTTACGCCATCGTTGGTGCGCACTTGCTGTTGGCCATGGGGATTGCCTACTCGATCAAATACAAGCGCGAAGTGCTTGGCCAAGCTGATCAAGATGGCGTTGTGATGTGTTTCTTTGGCGATGGCGCAACCAATGGCGGCGAATTCTACGAAGCTGTCAGCATGGCTGCATTATATAAATTGCCAATCGTTTTCTTGTGCGAAAACAACGAATTTGCCATGGGTACGCCGCTCAGCGTGCATACCTCGGTTACCGAAATTCACAAAAAAGCTTCGCCATTTATGCCAGGCGAACGGGTGAATGGCAACGACGTTGAAGAAATGCGTGCTCGCGCCCTTTACGCCGTCAACCATGCCCGCACCGAAGGCCCATATTTCTTAGAAGCGATGACCTACCGTCTACGTGGTCACTCGGCTGCCGACCCCCAAATGTATCGAACTCGCGACGATATTAATGCTCGGCGTTCCGGCGACCCAATTGCTTTGCTCAAGCAAAAACTGATCGATCAAAACTTGTTGACTGAAAAACAAGCCAAACAAATCGAGAAAGACGTTGAAAAGGAAATGGATGCAGTGGTGCAATTTGCCGAAGAAAGCCCTGCCCCAGACCTGAGCGAAGCATGGACCGAAATCTATTCGAAGCCGCTCTAAGGAGATATCAATGCCCGTTATAACCTACTCGGAAGCCTTGCGCCAAGCATTGCGCGAAGCAATGACCAACGATCCACGGGTGTTTATCATTGGTGAAGATGTTGTTCACTACGATAGCGCTTACGGTGTCACCAAAGGGTTTGAAAAAGAGTTCGGCCCCGAACGCATCAAAGATATGCCAATTGCTGAAGCTGGTTATGCTGGCTTAGGCATCGGCGCTGCGATGAACGGCTTGCGCCCGATCGTGGAAATGATGACTACCAACTTTGCAATTTTGGCGCTGGATATGATTATCAACCACGCTGCTAAATTGCACTATATGTTCGGTGGCCAATTTACCTGCCCGATTGTGTTCCGTATGCCCAATGGCTATGGTCAATTGAGTGCCACCCACTCACAAGCCTTCGATAACTACTATGCCTACATGCCTGGCTTGAAAGTGGTTGTGCCCGGCACACCATACGATGCCAAGGGCTTGATGAAGGCTGCGATTGAAGATCCCGATCCAGTAATTTTCATCGAACACACTGGGATCTATAACATCAAGGGCGAAGTGCCAGAAGAAAGCTACACTGTACCGATTGGCAAATCGAACTTGTTGCGCGATGGCAAAGATGTGACGATCGTGGGCTATGGCCGCATGATTCCTTACTGCCAACAAGCCGTTGAAACCTTGGCTAGCGAAGGCATCGATGCAGCCTTGGTTGACTTGCGCACCATTCGTCCGCTCGACATGGAGCCAGTCTTGGAAAGCTTCCGCAAAACCAATCGTGCTGTAATCGCCACCGAAGAGTGGACTTCAGTTGGCGTTGGCTCGGAAATTGCCGCTCGCTTGTATACCGAAGGCTTTGATCACTTGGATGCTCCAATTTGGCGCGTAGGCTTTGACGAAGTGCCAATGCCCTATGCCAAAAACTTGGAAGCCCATGTGGTTCCCAATGCCGATTCAGTCATTCAAGCAGTCAAGAATGTATTGGCAGGCAAGACCCAAAAGATTCGGCAACAGTAGTGTTGAGGTTGGGTGGCTTGGTCGCAGGCTAAAGAAAACGGTTTCGTGAATGCTAAACCTGTTGCCAAGCCACCAACACACGAGGTCACGATGGCGAAGAAACTAGAAATGCCCAAAATGGGCTACGATATGGTCGAAGGTACTTTGGCCAAATGGTTGAAAAAGCCAGGCGATGAGGTTTCGCGTGGTGAACCAATTGCTGAAGTCGAAACCGATAAGGTCACGATTGAAATCGAGGCTTTTGAGGCTGGTACAATCTTAAAGTTCTTGGTCAACGAAGGCGATACCGTGCCAGTTGGTGCGCCAATCGCTGAAATTGACGATGGCTCAGGCGATGACGAAGCCGAAGCCGCCAATGCCAGCGTTACTCCCGCTAGCGATGCACCAGCCGTGGGCGAAGGTGGCGAGGCCGCTCCAAGTGCTCCTGCCGTGGCCGCTCAGCCCGAAAAAGTTGAGGCTACGCCAGCCACTAGCGCCCCTGCTGAATCGACAGGTCGCTTGTTTGCAACCCCAGCCGCTCGCGGTTTGGCCGAACAACGTGGCGTGAATTTGGTAGGTCTCAAGGGTTCTGGCCCTGATGGCCGGATTGTCAAGGCCGACGTGTTGGCTGCCGCAGCCGTACCAAAAGCTGCTCCTTCAGCTGCTGCCGCAGCCGCTGCGCCAGCTGCTGCCCCTGCTGCTCAAGTGGCATCGCCAGTGCCAGCACCAGTTGGCTTGATTTTCGCACCACCAGCACCAAACTCGGTCTACACCGAGGAGCCACTCTCACGCTTGCGCCAAACCGCTGCCAAGCGCATGGTCGAAAGCCAACAACAAGTGCCACCATTCTTCGTTACTTCAACGATTGAAATGGATGCGATTCAAGCCTTGTTGCCCAAGTTACGTGAAGCTCATGGTGGCAAGCTTTCAGTGACTGAATTGTTGCTCAAGGCTTGTGCCATCGCCTTGAAGAAGTTCCCGGCACTCAATTCAACCTTCGCTGGCGATAAGTTGCTGGTTCACAAAGATGTTCACATCAGCGTGGCCGTAGCAACCGATGCTGGCTTGTTGGCTCCGGTCGTGCGCAACTGCGATAGCTTGAGCCTCGGCGCAATCTCCAACCAAATGCGCGATGTGATTGGCCGTACCCGTGATGGCAAAGCTGGCCTCGATGATCTCCAAGGTGGTACGTTCACCGTCAGCAACTTGGGGATGTTCGATGTCACCAACTTTATCGCGATTATCACGCCACCCCAAAGCGCAATTTTGGCAGTCGGTAGCACGATTGCCACTCCGGTTGTGCGCGATGGTGAAATTGTGATTCGCCAATTGATGAATGTCACAGTTTCAGCCGACCACCGCGCCACTGATGGAGCAAGCGTCGCCCAGTTCTTGGTTGAACTCAAGAACTTGCTACAAAACCCATTCAAGCTCTTACTCTAAAGTTTGAGCATAGCCATCCTCAGCCCCTTGCTTGCTTCGGCGGGCGAGGGGCTTTTTAAAGGATGAATTATGAGGGATGAAGGATGAAATCTATGTTAATGCAGAGATTCTTAGGCTATTGGCTATTGGAATAAGGGGTTTGGAATAGACTGTTGGCAATGGTCAAAATACTGAACCCCGACCCCTGAACCCTGACCCATCATCCTTATCTTTGCGCCTCGGATTAAAAGCTTCATCCCTCATAATTTATCCTTCATCCTTTTAAAACAGGCCACGGGCTGGTTGCAGCACTTGTTCGCCAAGCTGAATAAAGATCGAACGACTGCTCCAAGTTTGATAATTAATTTCACGCGATTGCGCTCGATCGTTCAAAAACATGGCTTCCATTTGGCGGGCAAAGGCGGGATGCTTGATTGTGGCATTGATTTCGTAGTTGGCGGCCAGGCTGCGGGTATCTAAATTAGCGCTACCCACGGTTGACCAGATACCATCAACAGTCATGGTTTTGGCATGAATCATTGTGCCGCGATAGAGCAACACTCGTGCCCCATGCTGCATCAATTCCCCCAACAAGCCGCGACAAATCCAATCGACCACGATATTATCAGAGATTTCGGGCACCATAATCTGAATATCGACCCCACGTTTGGCTGCATCGATCAGCGTTGCCCGAATCAGTGGGTCGGGCAAGAAGTAAGCGTTCGAAATGTAAATGGAGTGCTTGGCATCATTAATTGCATCGAGATAGGTTTGGCGAATCGGCAGTTGATATTCAATCGGGTCGTTAGCGCAAATTCCCACTTGTTGATCGTTGGTGGTGGCATAACTTAAATTAATTTTATGTTTTTTATTGTATTTATTCCACAGGGCGATAAATTCTTCAGCGATGTTGGCCGCGATTGGGCCTTCGATTTTCAAATGGGTATCACGCCAAGTTCGGGCATAGTTGCGGCCAATATTCATGCCACCTAAATAGCCAATTTTGCCATCGATCACCAAAATTTTGCGGTGGGTGCGAATCCACATATTGTTATCGAAGAACGATTTAATCGATTTTAAACGGCCAAACTCAAATACCCGAATATTGCGGCGTTTGCCAAATAACTTAAAGCGTTCTGGAACATGCAACGTGCCAATGCCATCGAAGGTTACATAAATTTTCACGCCTTCGCGGGCTTTGCGAATTAACGCTCGTTTGAAGGCAAGCCCAACCTCATCGCGCTCGAAAATATAGCTTTCAAGCAAAATTGATTCTTTGGCCAGGGAAATATCAAACAGCATTTGGCGAAAGACTGAGCCACCGTCATCAAATAATTGCACACTATGCTCGCCCAAATCGATTGGCGGCAAATCAAGCTGGGGAAAGCTATTTTCAACGCTACGATTGCGCAACTTGGCGTAAGCCATCAGCGCACCCATCAAGCCCAATTGAGTCAGAATGCTGGCCAGCACCAAACGTGGCAGTGAAAGCACCCACTCAGTCAGAAACCATAACCCCGTTTTGAGCCAACGCATAGCGATCCTTTCGCAGCTTCGGCCTCAAATCGACGAGGCCAAGCCCGCTTGTCGCAATTCCAATGCCACCACTATAGCACGGCCACGCTTAAACAAAACAGGCGATTAAGTTCCCTCACCCCCAGCCCCCTCGCCCACTAAATGCGGGCGAGGGGAGCCACCAAATGTTTCCACGGCGATCCATGTCAAAACCACCAAATCAAAAGCCCCTCGCCCGCGCTATGGGAGAGGGGTTGGGGTGAGGGAACATTTAGTATGCGCCGCGACCGAATAGTACCGCCGGAATGGTCAGAATCATAATTCGCAGATCAAGCCAGAGCGACCAGTGCTCGGTGTAATAAATATCCAAGCGCACCATATCATCAAAAGTCGTGTTGGAGCGGCCTGAAGCTTGCCATAAACCAGTCAAACCTGGGGTTACTTCCAAGCGCCGATAATGCCATTCTTGATATTGGGCCACTTCGTCGGGCACTTGCGGACGTGGGCCAACCAAGCTCATCTCGCCGCGCAGCACATTGTAGAGTTGGGGTAGTTCGTCGATGCTGAGTTTGCGCAAAATCCGGCCCAAGCGAGTAACCCGTGGGTCGTCTTTGATTTTGAAGAGTGCCCCCTCGGCCTCATTTTGATCCATCAGACTCTTTTTGAGCGCCTCGGCATTGGGCACCATCGTGCGCAATTTGTAGACCATAAAGGTTTGGCCATGCTTGCCGATGCGTGGTTGGCGAAACACTACTGGAGCTTGCGGATCAGAAAGTTTAATCATCAAGGCGGCCAAGCCCCAAATTGTGGCCCAAATTGGCGCAGTCAGACCAATCATCAGCAAATCGGTGCTGCGTTTGAACACATAGTTCCAGCCGCGAATCACATTCTTTTTCAAGCGCAACAGCGGAATCGTGCTCAAGCGCTGAATGCTGACCCGATCGAAGCTGAGTTCATATAAATCGGGGGCGACCCGAAATTCAATGTTGAACTTACGGCAAATTGCCACGACTTCGGGTAAGCTGGTATGCGCCCAAAATGGTAGGGCAATAATCACCTGATCGACATGGCGCTGACGCATAATCTGCTCAAATTGGCTGAGCGTGCCAAGCCAGCGAAATTGCTCGCCAGGTGCGGCCACATCATCGCGATCATCGGGCGGACCTTCAACATAGCCCAACAAATGATGGCCATGATCGAGCGTATACTGCAACTCTTCCATCACCTGTTTGGCAAGGCCACGATTGCCAACCACCACGACTTGTTCTAAACCAACGCCACGTCGCCAAGCCCAACGCCGCAACATCCGCAAACTAATCCGGCCAATTGTCAGCGCCACAATTACGCAGAACCAAACAAACACCATAATCAAGCGCGACCATAAATCGGCGCGATTGATAAACAGCCACATAACCGTAAGAGCGAGGGCAATTGTGGTGCTAGTAACAATAATACTGAATGAATCGAAGGCTGAGGCTGAACGTGGCAGGCGATAAAACCCGCGCCAATGCAACGTGCTAATCAGCGTCAGCATAAACACCAACATCATCGGGTAGAAGGCCGAGAGTTGGCGATATGAAGCTGGGTCGTAAATATCGCGGCCTAAGCGGACATCATAGCGTAGCCAGTGCGCTACGGCAAAGGCTACCAAAATCAAACATCCATCGAGCAAGGTCAGAGCCAGCCGCGATGTGGTTTGACGCACATCGCGCTGCGAAAAAATCGGTTGGCTGGTAGACCAATCGCTCATCATCCAATCGACTCGTCTTGCCATAACAACTCAGCTTTTTCAATCCGCACAGGATCGCCATGGCGCACACCAGCAGCAAACAACGCTGCTGAAACGCCCATCGCTTCCAACACCCGTTGGAGCCGATCGAGCGATTCGCTTTGGGCAAAGTTCGTCATTGAAACAAGCCGTTCAATTTTCTCGCCATGGACACGTAACACACCATCTTCCTCAGTTTCGAGCCAGAAATCATTCGGGTCGATATTGCTGAAGCGGAAGGTCAGAATTTCCTCACTGTACGGCAGGCGGGTAATCCGTTCGGGCATTTCACGCAGAATATCAACAATCCGGCGTTGCAACGGTTGCAGGCCTTGGTTGGTTGCTGCCGAAATTGGAAAGATATTTTCTGGATCAATGCCCCAAGCGATAATTTGCGGACGCATCAATTCGTCAAAAGCCTCGGCATCGGGAATATCGGTTTTGTTCAAGGCGACCAGTTGCGGGCGTTGAGCCAATTCGCTGGAGTAGGCCTTGAGTTCAGCGTTGATTGTCAAGAAATCTTCAAAGGGATCGCGGCCTTCAGTGCCAGCAGCATCGAGCACATGCACCAAAATCCGCGTGCGCTCGATATGGCGCAAGAAATCGTGGCCTAGCCCAACCCCACGGCTAGCTCCTTCGATCAAACCTGGGATATCGGCCACCACAAAGGTAAAATCGTTAAGTTCGGCTACGCCTAAATTGGGCGAAAGCGTGGTAAACGGATAATTAGCAATTTTCGGACGCGCAGCGCTGACCATTGAGAGCAAGGTCGATTTGCCCGCGTTAGGGAAGCCGACCAAACCAACATCAGCAATGACTTTTAATTCAAGTTGTAATTCGCGCTCTTCGCCAGGCTGGCCAAGCTCGGCAATCCGTGGCACTTGATTCGAGGCAGTGGCAAAGTGGGTATTGCCCAAACCGCCCTTACCGCCACGCGCTACCAACAATTTTTGGCCTGGAAACAACAAATCGACAGTTTGAATTTCGCCTTCAATTTCGGCGCTAACAATTGTGCCAGGTGGCACACGAATAAACGTATCTTCGCCAGTACGGCCACGTTTGCGCTGACGACCAGCGTTCAAGCCCTTATCGGCTTCAAAATGGGTTTCAAAACGAAAAGGCAATAGCGTATTTAAATGGGGGCTTACCTCAAGATAGACACTCCCGCCACGGCCACCATCGCCACCATCGGGGCCGCCACGCGGAACATATTTTTCTCGGCGGAAGGTGGCCATACCATCGCCACCATCACCAGCTTTGACTGTAATCAGCGCACGATCTATAAAATCAGACATAAAAAGTCACCCGCTTCGTGTGGTTAATTATTCAATTGTGATTGTAACGCAGGATACATGAAGAATCGCATGCTGTCCAATGCGTTTAGACACAAAAACGACGCTCTCGCGAGCGCCGAATAGCTATAACTATACCATAATTTGGCCTAGCCTGGGGTGATTTCTTCAGCTGGTTCGATCCCCAACTCATCAGCCCCATCACGAGCATCAGAATCTGACTGTGGGCCACCGACTGGCACAACTTGATCTTCGGTTGCACCATGGCTGCCATCGACCTCATCAGGCCGAATCGTTTTATCTTCAGCGGTGGTTTGGGCTTGTGGATCGGTCATCACATTAACTCCATCAATTAATTAAAAGAATTGCTGCCCAAGCTCTATGCAAGCCCTATGCCAGGAACTGAACTACCAATCTTTTGGTTTTGTAAATGTTCCGACACTATCCAACATAACATCAGGAAATTGACTAGTAGCTAGTACACCTTTGCGAATAGATTTTACAAAACTAGCTTCTTTTTGAAGGGCATGGCTAGGTTTTGCATGTGGGTTAAGTAAGCCAACAGTTAATGCTAATTGAGAACGAACGATTTTAATAGCTTCACAGAGGTCTGAATCATTTGTAATTAAGACTGCTACATCAAACCTTCCTTGATATGCATCATTAATTAAATGAACTGCGATATTTACATCGGAACCTTTTTCTTCAGTTTTTATAACTTTTACAAACTGTTGTTTACCTTGTACCTGTGCCAAAGGCATCATGCATTCGTTCGTCAGAAAACGTCCAAGAATCACTGAAAGGTTTGGTATAGTCTTCAATGCTCTAATATATGCTTGTTGACGAGTTCCCTGATCTGGATCATGAGATCTACTTGATACATGTGCAGTAAAATACTTAATCTCAGTAATAGTATTATTAGGTAACATCTTTTGAGCCAATTGTTGTAAATTAAGCCATTTATATGCGGTACGTTTTAATGCGCCATAATAAAAATTAAATCCATCTACATAAATACTGGTTCTCAAAAAAACTCCTAAATTAGCAGAGGCCGTATCTGAATTAACAAATACGGCCTCGCGCCTTATCTCCGAGGAGATAAGGGTGATATTCAATTTGAATATATCATACAGGGTAATTTATAGCAAGATGTTATTTTTAACGTTCTAAATTTTGATCTTCATTGCTTAACTATAAGTTTGGTCGTCGTTGACATCGCCAAGGCCAGTGACGCTCCAGCCAGATGAAGCACCCTCACTGGCCCCATAAATTGCCACGCCCCGTTCGGCCAGATCGGGGGCTTGCAAGGTTGCGGTGAGCGCTTGACCCCAAATTAGATAGCTCGTGCCAGCGTTGTTGCGACCCAACGGATCAGCAACCCAATCACCAACTAAACTATCGGCCAAGCCATCATTATTAATATCGCCAGCGTTGGCCACAGCATAACCAGCGTGTTCGCCAGCGCCGCCCGTAAACGCCACAATGGTTGCTTCGGCAAGACTTTCGCTGAATTGCTGGGATTCAGCAAAAGTCCAGCCACTTAATCCTAGGGCAATGCCACAGCCGCATAACCCAAGTAATTGACGCAATTTCAAACCAGACCCTCAAAGAACGTGTGCTACGATGAATTTAGACAGTTATTTCCGACTAAATTGTTTTTATATCGCGAGACTATACTCGATCTTCAAATTCGCGTCAAACTGGTATACTAAACGGAGTTTTTGGCTTGATTAGAGGTATCTAGAAGGAGTGCTCATGGTTCGGGTGTTATTTGTTTGTTTAGGCAATATCTGTCGTTCGCCGATGGCCGAGGGGATTATGCGCCACTTGGTCGAGCAACGAAAGCTGAGTCATGTGATCGAAGTCGATTCGGCGGGCACAAGCCATTATCACATTGGCGAGGAGCCGCACCACGGAACCATGCGCATTTTGCGCCACAATGGTATTAGTTTGAGCCATCGAGGCCGCCAATTTGGCAAAATTGATCAACAGAATTTCGATTATTTGATCGCCATGGATAGGCAAAATCGGCGTGATATGCAGGCGGTTTTAGGCGCAAACGGGGCTGAGGTGCGCTTGATTCTCGATTATATTCCCAACGGAGTCAAAGGCCGCGACGTACCCGACCCTTGGTATACTGGCAATTTTGAAGAAGTCTATGCGATGTTGCATACTGCCTGTAACGCTTTGCTTGATGAAATTGTGGCGACCAAGAGGTGATTCTAGTTTAATTTTTATACTTTAAACCAAATAGTCTAGAAGAGTTTCTTAAGTTTTTCATACCATCTTATACATCCTTTTACTCCTTTAGATTATTTGGTTTTTATTAACTTTTTTTGAATAAAAGGGTCTTTAAGTAAAAGAGTTTTGAATCACCTAACATCATATTGAAGTTTTATATTCTTTATAATATAATAGGCTCTGTCTGATAATTCAAGATAGCGGTATTGATGGTGCAAGTGTCCGAACCACGCGTTGAATCATGGCCAAATGGACGAATCCGAGATAGTTCAGGGCCAGCTTCTCAAACCGCGTGGCGACC